>JBOGOY010000784.1:0-2727 GCA_050748185.1 Pyrinomonadaceae bacterium | reverse complement strand
ACGCGACGTTTCCGGCCAGACGCCCTTAAGTTTTATGGAGAGATAGCGACTCAATCATGGGAGACCAGAGCGGTACCTTAGCTTGAAACCCGCTCGCTAACGCTCGCGGTACTGCGTCGAGTAGCGGTGTCACTAACGCAGTACCGCGAGCGTTAGCGACTTGAACGGGTGAGCCCCAGCCGTTACCCTTGCACCCTAACCGACGATGATCCCGCCCCAGACGGAACTCAACCGGCAGCAGACGGCCCATGCGCGTCGCGTCCAACAGATGTTCGCGCGCATCTCCGGGCGCTACGACCTGCTAAACCACGTGCTTTCGGGCAACATCGATCGGCGCTGGCGGCGCGTCGTCGCGCGAAGGCTCGGCCCGGCGCTGAGGCGCGAAGGCGCGCTCGCGCTCGACGTGGCCTGCGGCACCGGCGATCTCTCGCTTGCGCTTTCCGCTGCCGGCACGGCGCGCATCACCGGACTCGACTTCTGCCGCCCGATGCTCGAACTGGCTTCACTTAAAGCCGCGCGGGGCGAGGCCGCGATTCCTTTCATCGAAGGCGACGCACTGAACCTGCCTTTCGCCGACGCTGCTTTCGACGTGGTGACGATTGCCTTCGGGCTACGCAATCTCGCCACCGTCGAAGGCGGCCTGCACGAGTTGTTTCGGGTCATCAAGCCGGGCGGCACACTCGGCGTTCTCGAGTTCTCTCACCCGGTCGTGCCCGGCTTCAACGCCCTCTTCCAATTTTACTTCGCGCGCGTGCTGCCGAAGATCGGCGGCGCGATCAGCGGTTCGCGCGGCGCTTATGAGTATCTCGCTAAATCGGTCGCTCCCTTCCCGAATCAAAAGCGTCTGGCCGAACTGCTGCGCCAAACCGGCTTCGCCTCGGTCGAATACCAGAATCTGACCGGCGGCATCGCCGCCTTTCACGTCGGCCGGAAGTCATAACCTCGCCCTCTCGTCAGAGGCAGTAGAGTCTGTGGCTCACTAATTCTGGTCCTCCCGCTGTGTTATCATCCCCGGCGAAGTTTCACCTAATCTCGACAACTTTAAGGCATTCGCTTTTTCACGAATGAGGTTCCGTTTACTCGATCTCGCCCGCCGTCTGGCGATCCTGCTGCTGGTCGTGTGGACGGTAGTCTCGCTCGTGACGCTACTGATCGAATTGGTCCCCGGCGACCCGGCGACGGCGATTTTGGGCGAGCAGGCGACGCCTGATCAGATCGCGCAGTTCCGGCAAAAGCACGGACTGGATCGCCCGGCCTTCTTCGCCACCTACGGCGCGGACGAGCAGACGGGCGAGCGCAGCCTGCGCTGGCACGGCGCGGACAACCGCTACGTGGATTATTGGAAGTCGATCTTACGTGGCGACATGGGCGACTCGTTTCGCACTGACCGGCCCGTGCGCGATCTGATTCTGCAAAGGTATCCGGCGACTATTCAGTTGGCCGCGGCGGCGCTCGTGGTGGCCGTCGTCATCGCCGTCCCGCTCGGCGTCATCGCCGGCAAAAATCGCGGGACGCTGCGCGACAACCTGCTGTCGGTCGTCGCGCTCGTCGGCATCAGCCTGCCGAGTTTCGTCATCGGGCCGCTGCTGATTTACGTCTTCGCCGTGCAGTTCCGCTGGCTGGCCCCCTCGGGCCGCGAATACCCGGAAGACATCATCCTGCCCGCCATCACGCTCGGCGCGGCGCTCTCCGCTCTGCTGACGCGCATGGTCCGCTCGTCCGTCATCGAAGAGATGAACGAAGACTATGTCCGCACCGCTCGTGCCAAGGGTCTGAGTGAGCGCAAGGTCGTTTACAAGCACGTCCTGAAGAACGGGCTCATCCCGGTCGTGACGGTCCTCGGCCTGCAACTCGGCGTCCTGCTCGCCGGGGCCATCGTCACCGAGAAGATTTTCAACTGGCCGGGTCTCGGCCTGCTGTTGATTGACGACGGCATCAGCAAGCGCGACTACCGCCTCGTGCAAGGCTGCGTGCTCGTCATCAGCATCACCTACATCGTCGCCAATACCCTGACCGACATGGTCTATCGCTGGCTCGACCCGAGGATCAGAGTTTCTTAAAACGATGAATGATGAATGATGAATGATGAATAAAAGGCAATTGCTTTTAACTCATCATTTCGCATTCATCATTCCGCATTTCTTATGAACCGTCTCGCCATCATCGGACTCGCCTTCGTCGCCCTGCTGGTGCTGGTCGCGCTGCTCGCGCCGGCGCTGGCGACGCATGATGTGGGCGCGACTAACCTGCTTGACCGTTACATGCCGCCTTCGGGCGAGCATTGGTTAGGGACCGACGCGACCGGGCGCGACGTGTTTTCGCGCGTAATTTACGGCGCGCGCATCTCTCTGCGGGTCGGGCTGGTAGTGGTCGGCGTCTCGGCTTTCGTCGGCACCGTCATCGGCGCGCTGGCGGGTTACTACGGCGGGTGGATCGATCGGATCGTGTCGGGCTACGTCTTCAACGTCTTCCTCGCGTTTCCGGGTCTGCTGCTCGCGATCGCGATGGTGGCCTTCCTCGGCGCGGGGCTCAACAAACTGATCCTCGCCCTGTGCATCATCGGCTGGGTCGGCTACGCGCGCGTCATCCGGGCGCAGGTCTTGAAGGTGCGCGAGTACGACTTCGTGCAGGCGGCGCGCGCGTTGGGCGCGGGCGACCTGCGCATCCTCTTCGTCCACATTCTGCCGAACGCGATCCAGCCGCTGATCGTGCAGGCGAGCCTCGGCA
>JBOGOY010000783.1:0-2728 GCA_050748185.1 Pyrinomonadaceae bacterium | reverse complement strand
GACGTGTGCCGCGACACGGCCCCCGATAATTTCACACGCTCCGACGACAACGGCTATTCGTTCGTCTACAAGCAGCCGGAGAACGCTGAGGAGCGCCTGCTCTGCGAAGAGGCGCTCACCGCCTGCCCCGTCGAAGCCATCGGCAACGACGGTTGATCTCATTCCATCATTCAGGCCAAACTTTCCGTGGCCGCCCGCGTATTCGCTCGTGAGGGTGCGCGGGCGGTTTTCTTTTTGCGGCCGGGAGAAAGGCGACTCGGGATGAACAGATTGAAGCGGATCTCCAAAGCCCTGCTGCTCGGCGGCGCGTTATTCGCTTTATTCACGTTCGGCCTGCGCTGGCGCACGCACCGCGCCGCGGCCGAGAACGTGTACCGCAACGTCGCCGCCGTGCCCGCCACGCATGAGGAACCGCCCCCGCCGGCAGTCGCCATCGTCTTCGGCGCGGGGCTGTGGCGCAACGGCGGCGGCCCCTCACCCGTTCTCTACGACCGGGTCGCGTCGGCCGCCGAACTTTACCGCGCGGGCCGCGTCCGCAAGCTGCTGCTCACCGGCGACAACCGCTTTCGCAATTACAACGAGCCCGCCGTGATGCGCGACACAGCCATCGGCCTCGGCGTCCCGGCCGCAGATTTGGTGCTCGACTACGCAGGTCGCCGCACCTACGACAGTTGCTACCGCGCACGCCACATCTTCGGCGTCACGCGGGCCGTCCTCGTCACACAACGGTTCCACCTCGACCGCGCCCTCTATCTCTGCCACGCGCTCGGCGTCGAAAGCGTCGGGTTAGCCGCCGACCGCCGCGCCTACCCGCGCGGCGCACGCCTCTGGTGGCAGGCGCGCGAAATTCCCGCCACCCTGAGCGCGTGGGGCGATCTCAATCTCTGGCGACCGACTCCGGTGTTGGGTGAGAAAATACCGATTGCGAAATTGCGGAACCCGGGATGACTGTCAGTGTGATTTCGCCTTGCTGATTTGTTTAAGCAAGAGGCGAGTGGCTTTGATGAACTTATTCAGTTCTTCTCTCAACTCATCGGACAGCGCACTACGGGCCAACTCGGAATAGATGCTTTCAAGTTCCGAAGAGTAACTGCCCGACAGCGCGGCATAATCCAATTCTTTTCCCGCGATGAGAGACTCACCTAACCCGTAGACATACGAGCGCAAATGATCCAACTCTAACTCTCTATCCCGTAGGCCGGTGCATTTGCTTTGTTCAGGCGAAAATCAGCGGTCGGCAGTGGCACGCGCAGCTAATGCTGCCAAGCCCGGATGAATTCTGCGGGAAGAGGCATACGCCTTACACCAGTATTTTGATCCACCCGTCTTCGATCACCACTTCGTAAGACTCGATGTCGTTATGCGCGCGGTTGAGACACTGCCCCGTGCGAATGTCGAAGCGCCAGCCGTGCCAGCCGCATTCGACCGTGGGGCCGCACAGGCTGCCGTCGGCGAGGGGCGCGCCGCGATGTGGGCAGAAGTTTTCGACGGCGTAGAAGTGGCCGGCGACGTGGTAGAGCGCGAGTTCCTTGCCGCCGTTGAGTTCGACGGTCGCGCCGCGGCCCGGCGGTACGTCTTCGACGCGGCCGACCGTCACTTTCTCGCCGGTGCGCGGTGGGCGCTTGGGGTTGTTGTGAGTTAGATTGACTGATTGCATTGCGCCGGAAATCGTAACAAACTGTCTTCACATTCAGCAAAGCACGCAAGCCGCAGCGCCTTTGTGCGTTCTCAATATCGAGCGCGCGCGACCGGCAGTCGCCCTCTCCTTCGGCCTTCTCTCCCGGCGCACACGGCGGCATGGCGGGCGGCGCGCTCTAATTTTACACAGGGAGTGGAGAGACAAGATGAAACGATTTGCATTGATGATGCCCGCGCTGATTGTCTGCTGCGCCGGGCTGCTTTTATTTGCGGCTCAGGCCCGCGCCGCTACGTCGGTCGCGGAAGAGATCAACGTCCGCGGCCGTCTGGGCCGCACGGTCGAGCCCGGCGGCTGGCTGATTCTCGCGGACAAGGAAAAGTACCTGATCCTGAACGCTGACCGCTGGCAGAAAGAGTCTTGGTTCCGCGAAGGGACCGAGGTCGAGGCAGCGGGCGAGTTGAAGCCCGACGTGATGTCGATCTATCAGGAGGGTACGCCCTTTCAGGTCAACTCGATGCGCCCGCGCGACGGCAATAACAGCAGCGTCGGCCGCAATCAGACCCCAGTCACGGGCGGCACGGCGGGCACGGGCGCGACGCGCGTAGTCGTCACCGGCGACTCTCTCGTGCAGGCGCAACCTGACACAGCCATCGTCTCGGTCGCCGTCGTGACGCAGGCTCGCACCGCGCTCGAAGCGCAACAGGAAAACGCCCGCAAATCCGACGCCGTCCTGCGCGCCTTGAAGGAGACGGCTGGCGCGGGGGCCGAGGTCAAGACCGGCGGCTACAGCCTGCAACCGCAGTACGCCTACCGTGAGGGCCAACCTCCGACCATTCGCGCCTACGAGGCGCGCAACACGATCTCCGTCACGCTCGGCGATCTGACGAAAGTCGGCGGGGTGATCGACGCGGCTTCCGCCGCCGGCGCGACCAACGTCGATAACCTCGCTTTCACCCTGCGGCCCGATCGCCCGGCGCGCGATCAGGCGCTGACCGAGGCGACGCGCGAGGCGCTCGGCAAAGCGCAGGTGCTGGCGACCGCTCTCGGCGGCCGCGTCGTCCGCGTCGTCGAAGTGGTCGAAGCCGGCCC
>JBOGOY010000782.1:0-2728 GCA_050748185.1 Pyrinomonadaceae bacterium | reverse complement strand
AAATCCTTCAGACACGGCAGGCGGTTGAGGAGACCGCGCAGATCGCCGCCGTGAAACGCGCGTGGGTTCTTTCGGTCGTTGGCCTCGGCCGGCGAGCCGGCGGGCACGTCGTTCGCGGGGTCGCCGTTCGCGAAGCGGTCGGGCATGTTGAGGTAGATCACGTCGTCGCGCGTCACGCCCTGAAAGTTGGTCTGGGGATCGAGCGGGGCGTTGATCTCGAAGGGGATGGCGCTGTTTCCTTGTGTGGTTTCGAGCGTCAGCGGGTAATCGCCCGGCGCGGCGTCTGGCGCGACGCGGAGGTTGACGAACGCATAAGTGCCGGCCGAGTTGGTCAACACGTCGCCCGCCTCCGTGCCCGCGCGCGTCGCGCGCACACGCGCCCCGTGCAAGTTGGTCCCACGCACCAGCAACCGCACCGGGTTGATGGTGTGGCCCGCCCACCACGACGGCGGTTCGACTTTCAAAACCGACGGCGCGGACGGCGGCTGCCCGGCTGCCAAGCTGCACAGAAATAACAAGTGAAGCGGCAAGGACAGTGCGGCAAGACGCTTTGGGGAAATCATCATGCTGTGAACGGACGGGCGGCGGAGGTTGAACGCCTTTCACTATGGTTGTGGGACCAAGTGGAGAGACGAAGTCGCCAAGCGAACAAGCTTGTTGGATGGCGGCGGAATCTTCTTTACCACTGGTCCCAAGAGTAAGCAGGCCCCAACGTTTCGGACGTTGATTTAGCGCCGCGGCTTTTTATTGGCGTCACCCGTGATGCTTTCGGGGAGCGCCAGCGGGGCGGCGGTGTCTCCCATCGCCGCGCCCGAGGCCGCGCCGCCCAGAGCCGTCGGGGAGTGCTTGCGCGCCGCTTCCAATTTTTTAAATGTTGCCAGAGCGCGATCGGCGTCCGCCTTCCGCTTGAGGCGGGAGTAGGCCGTGAAGAGTTGGTAATAAATCCCCGGATCGTTGTTATTCAAAGCGGAGCCGCGTTCGAGGAGCGGCAGCGCCTCCTCGTACCTCTTTAATTTGACCAGTAGCCGCCCGAGGTCGTGATACGCCGCGAAGCCTTTCGGATCGAGGGTAATGGCCTGCCGCAGCAATCGCTCGGCCTCCTGATTCAGCCCGCGCTGGCTGGCGATGTAGCCGAGGCTGGCGATCACGTCTGAGTTATCGGGCTGCAAGGCGAGAGAGCGTCTGAGGGCGTCTGTAGCCTCGTCGTAAAGTCCTTCGGCACGCGCCGCGTACCCGATGAGGTAATAGAAAGTGGCGTTATCGGGGAAGCGTTCCAGCGCCCCCCGCCAGACGGCGCGCGCCGCCGGGTAATGCTGGCCGCGGAAATGCGCCACGCCGAGGCGGAGGTGATAGAGCAGCGCGGCCGGTTCCTGCGCGACGGCCCGTGCGTAATACGGAACCGCGCCCTCAAAATCTTGCCTCCGCAGTAACTCTTCGCCGACCATAAAACTCGCCCCGGCGAATGTGGGCTTCAGTTCCAACGCCTTCAGCCACAAGCCGAGGGCCGTCTTCCGGTCGCCCTGCGCCGCGGCGATCAGGCCGAGGCGGTAGTAGGGCTCCGGGTCGGAAGGCGCGAGCGCCGTGGCCGATTGCAGCGCGCGCGCGGCCTCGTCGTACCTGTCAAGGTTGTAGTACGCAATGCCCAAGTTATAGAGCACTTCAAAGGTTTGTGGGCGCAAAGCATCGGTGCGTTCAAACAGTCGCGCGGCGCGCTCGTATTCGTGCGCTTCGGCGAGGTTGAGGCCGAGCGTGAACAGGATGCGCGGATCTTCGCCGGCGAGACGTTCAATCGTCGCGGCCAACGCGCCCGCGTCCCGGCCCCTGCCTTCATGCGCGTAAGCGCTCAAGAGGGATAGCAAGAGCGCCGTGTCGTTCGAGGACGGGCCGCCGCCGGCATCGGGCTTGACGCCCGCCGCGCGTTCCAACAGCGGAATCGCCAGTTGGTAATCGCCGCGCGCCATGTGGAGAGCGCCGAGATTGAAGAGCGCCTGCGCGTGATCGGGCGCGACGCGCAAAACGGCCGCGAAATTTTCGACGGCTTGACGGGGACGCCCAGTGCGCGCCAGCAGCACGCCCAGATTCGCGAGGGCGGACACAGCTTTCGGATTCAAGCGCAGGGCTTCACGATACTCACGTTCGGCCTCAACCGCTTGCCCGCGCTGATCGAGGATCACGCCGAGCAGCGAGCGAGCGTCGGCGTCTTCGGGAGTTGTTGCGACGGCCTGCCGGGCGGCCGTCTCAGCCTCCTGCAACCGTCCCGCGCGGAGCAACGCCACCGCCTCACGCAAAGAGGTTACTGGCTGCTTGCGCGAAGCGGAGGGCTGACGCACCTGCGCTGTGTTCGCTCTTGACTGTCGGTTCCGCGGTTGCGCGAATAAAGTATTGGGGGCAGTTAGTCCTGCCAGTAAAAGGCAGGTGATGACATTGAGCGCCGTTCGCGAATCGCGCTTTACGCCCCACATAGCCTGACGCTTTCGAGCCTCAATTAACACGCTACACGCACCGCTTACTGAGTCGCCACAGCGATCTAAGCCGAAGAGCAGGCGACGAATAATCGAGCAGAAATGGCGGTGACGGGAAGAGATGACGAAAGATTAGCCCGTCTGCCGGGCAATCACAAGCCATGTGCCTGCGCGCGGCTATGGGAATTAAAACTAATCGAGTGGCGGGCGCTGGAACACCCCCGCCACTCGATCCCGGCACGATAGGCCGAGCCGGCGATTAAAAG
>JBOGOY010000781.1:0-2731 GCA_050748185.1 Pyrinomonadaceae bacterium | reverse complement strand
CTTTCATCCTTCCGCCTTCATCCTTCCGCCATCGCTCGGGATTAAACTCATATGTCTTTTCTGCCGATAAGTGTCTCGAACCGCGGGCTTTCCGCGGCGCTTTTTACCTTGTCGAGCCTTTAATCGCCGCCGCCCGACCGGCCTCCGCCCATGAATTTAACCACTGAAAACAAACTGATTTTGGCCTTTTTATTGGCGATTATCGTCGTCTCGGGCGTCACCGGTCTGGCCGTCTATAACTTCTTCCAGACGAGGAATAACGAGCGCTGGGTTTTTCACACCCAGACAGTTCAGAATGAGTTGAAGGGCTATCTTCTCGCGGTCACGGATGCCGAAACCGGCTCTCGCGGTTTCGTGATCACCGGCGATCCCGCCTACTTAGAGCCTTACGAGCAATCGTTAAGTGAGATCTCCGAACACCACGACTCGCTGGTCAAACTCACGGCCGACCACCCCGCGCAACAAGAGCGGTTGTCGCGTCTGAGTAAAAACGTATGGGACAAACTCAGTTTCACCGGACAGGCCATAGAGGACCGGCGCGTCGGCGGGTTCGCCGCCGCCCAGCGACTCATCGCCACCGGCAAGGGCAGAATCGAGATGGACTCGGTGCGTTCGCTCATCCGCGAACTTAACGCCGAAGAGGCCGCTCAACTAGCTAAGCGCAAGGCGCAGTATGAAAGCAGCGTGCGCCTCTCCGTGCTCACACTCGGAGCAGCAACGGGGCTGTTCCTGATCGTCATTCCCGTGGTCTTCGTCCGCATCCGGCGGGACATGAGGGAGCGTAAGAGGGCGGACGAGGCGTTGCGCGAGTCGGCAGCCAGATTGGGCTCGATCCGTGATTCGGCCTACGACGCCATCGTCACCGCCGACTCGCGAGGCGTCATCGACTCGTGGAACAAGGGGGCCGAAAACACCTTCGGTTACACGGAGAGAGAGGTCGTGGGCCGCCCCCTCTCCATGTTGATGCCGGAGAAGTTCCGGGCCGCACACGACGCCGGGTTGCGGCGCGTCAGCGCGGGCGACCCCTCAAAGCTCAGCGGAAAGACGATCGAATTGACGGGCTTACGCAATGACGGAAGCACCTTCCCGCTCGAACTTTCCCTTTCGAGTTGGACGGCGACCGGGGAGAAATCCTTCTGCGGCATCTTGCGTGACATCACCGGGCGCAAAAAGATCGAGGCCGAGTTGGGGAAGGCGCGTGACGAGGCGCTGGTCTCGTCGCGCCAAAAGTCAGAGTTCCTTGCCAACATGAGCCACGAGATCAGGACGCCGATTAACGGCGTGCTCGGCATGACCGGAATGCTGCTGGATACCGACCTCGACGAGACGCAGCACGAGTACGCCTCGACGGTTCGCTCCTGCGCCGAATCGTTGCTAACGATCATCAACGACATCCTCGACTTCTCTAAGATTGAGGTCGGCAAGCTTCACTTCGAGACGATCAACTTCGATCTCCGCGATGCCGTCGAGTCGGTGACGGAGATGCTCGCAGAGCGGTCTCAGGCAAAGAAAGTCGAACTCGCTTCCTTAGTCTACAAAGACGTCCCGACGGCGCTTCAGGGCGATCCGGGGCGCGTGCGCCAAGTGCTGACTAATCTCGTCAGCAACGCCGTCAAATTCACGGACGCGGGGGAAGTGGTGGTCCGCGTGACGCTGGAGCGCGAGACGGACGAGAGTGCGCGCGTGCGCTTTACGGTGACTGACACGGGCATCGGCATTTCGGAAGAGGGTCAGAAAAAACTCTTTCAATCTTTCTCGCAAGCCGACGGCTCGACCACACGTAAGTTCGGGGGCACGGGACTGGGGCTGGCTATCTCAAAGCAACTCGTCGAGTTGATGGGCGGCGAGATCGGTGTCACGAGCGCCGAGGGCAAGGGTTCGACCTTCTGGTTCGTCGTCGAATTCCCGAAACAACAGGCTGGGACGGAGTCTGTTCAAGACCGCGTAGTGGACTTCAGCGGCACGAAGGTTTTAATCGTCGACGACAACCACACGAACCGCAAAATCCTCCGGCACCAAACCTCCTCGTGGGGCATGAAGGTGGCGAGCGCCGCCGACGGGCAAACCGCCCTCAACTTGCTGAAAGAGGCCGCGTCCGCAGGCGAGCCCTTCGACGTCGTGATCGCCGATCTGCAAATGCACGGGATGGACGGGTTCGAGCTTTCGCGCGCCATCAAGGGCGACCCTGAAATCTCGTCGGCGCAGATCGTGTTGTTGCCTTCCTTCGGACAGCGCGGCCACGCCGAGACGGCGCAGGAGATCGGCATCTCCTGTTACCTAACGAAACCGATCCGGCAGATGCAACTGTTCGAGTCGCTCTCGTTGATGCTCGCCCGCAGGGGGCGCGAGGGGGCGTTCACCACCGAAGGGATGCTCATTACGCGCCACAGTATGCGGCAGGCGAAGGACGGCGACCGGCCTTCATTCGGCCGCCGGAGGGCGGCAGGCGGCGTTGACACGGAGTTTTCACATCGTTCGACAATCAAGCGCCGGCGTATCCTCATCGCCGAAGACAATCCCACCAACCAGCGGATCGCCGTGCACCAACTCAAGCATCTCGGCTACGAGGCAGATGTCGTCGGCAACGGGCTGGAAGCCCTCGACGCCATCTCGCGTACCCCCTACGGCTTGATCCTGATGGATTGCCAGATGCCCGAGATGGACGGGTATCTCGCCACCGCGGAGATCAGGCGGCGCGAGGAGGGCACGGGGCGGCGGACGCCGGTCGTGG
>JBOGOY010000780.1:0-2737 GCA_050748185.1 Pyrinomonadaceae bacterium | reverse complement strand
GCGGCTTCATCGGACGAAAAAGTGATGGCGAACCGGGCTGGCAAACACTCTGGCGAGGTTGGCAGAGGCTACAAGACTTAGCTTGGGGCTTACAGATGAAGACCTGAAAATGTGGGTAATGACAAGCCCTGACGGGCGGGGCTACTACCTGCCGGCTCTTCGAGCCTCGGAGACGCATTCCGTCAACGCCCTCACGGACGGCAACCTGACAGACTTGCGCCGAAGTCTGTCGGGCAGCTTCCGCGACATCTCTTTGTCAAGTCCCTATTAAATTCTTACCCAAAATTCAGTACACCCCCTCGACGACGGTCGCCTGCAGGCGCGAGAAAGGGCGAACGTTGCGGACGCCGTCCCACGGGTAGAGTTCGTAGGGCGGCTCGCGTTCGGCCTCGTCGCGTTCGAGGAAGCGGGGCATGAAGAACTCTTTGGTCAGCGTAGTCAGGCGAACGCGGCCGGTTTCGCCGTAGCCGACGACGCGCACGGGGTTGTCGGGATCGACCACCTCGATCAACGCGCGCGGGGCGGGCGGGTAGTAGATGATCGCGTAATCGTCTTCGGGCAGGCGCGGCTTGCCGACGGCGAGGCCCATCAAGGTGTTCCCGTAAGTCGGCGCGAAGTGAATGCCGTCCAGCAGTTCCTCGACGGCGAAGCGGTGAAACTGCGGCGTCATCTCGGTGCCGCCGCAGAAGACGCCGGTGAGGCCCATTTTTTTGAGCGAGACTTTCTCGCACAGGGCTTCGAGCAGCTTCGGCGTGGTGAACAGGCATTTGATGTTGTCGTGGGCGCGCAACAGCGTCAGCCCCTGCTCGACGACGTGCTGCTTGTACTGTTCGGCCATCCGCGGCTGGCCCATCTTCAACAGCTTGATCACCCAGCGCGGATCGAGATCGACCATGAAGCAGATGCCGCCGCGATGCTGCGCGAGGTGTTCGACGGCGAGGCGCAAGCGACGCGGCCCCGTGGGTCCAAGCGAGAGCCAGTCGGAACCTTTCGGGAAAAACTCGTCGGGCAGCGTGTCGCTGAACAGTTCGTAATCCACGCGAAAGTCTTCGACGTTGATCCGCGACTTGGGGACGCCGGTGCTGCCGCCCGTCTCGAAGACGTAGATGGGGCGGTCGGCGTAAGCCTTTGGAACCCAGCGCCGAACCGGCCCGCCGCGCAGCCACTCGTCCTCGAACGAGCCGAAGCGGTCGAGATCGTCGTAAGTTTTGATCTCGCGCCGCGGCTCCCAGTCCAAAGTCTTCGCGTGTTCGAGCCAGAAGGGACAACCCGTCTCAGGATTGAAGTGCCACGCGACGACTTCGCGGACCCACGCATCGAGCCGCTCGCGCGCGGCCTTCTCTTTTGTTTGCAACTCTGTCATGTGTCGAATTATTGCGACGGTAGCGGGACGGTGATGCCACCGTCGCCGACATCTTTTCCAACTCCGTGGAACCGGTTCAAATTTGTCTGGCGAACGGACTCGATTGTAACGGGCCGTTTCAGCCGGAACAAAATGTCAGAGGTTGTAAGTACGAGCGAGAGCGCGGAGTTGTTTACTCCTCAGAATTACCGCGGACGCCCGCCCTCCACATCTCTGCTGCTTTAGCCGCGGGCGCGTTCCAGCAGGATCATCATCACGACGCCGAGCAGCGCACGGCGCTCTTCCGCCTCATTCATCTCGCCCTGTTTCTCGACGACGAATTTCCCCTCGAAGAAGGCGGGCTGCTTGGCGACGCGCAGCAGCGGCTGCCCCGTCGAGCGGGCGACGATGTAGGCCGGGTGGAAGATGTAGCCGGTGAACATCCCGAGCACCGGAATCTCGCCGAAGAGCGCGTCGAGCACTTTGACCCACGCATTCTCTTCCCGGATGGTCATCGCCACCAGCTCACCATCGTAAATCTCATAATGCGATTTCCAGAGCGACTTCATGCCCTGCCGCTTGATCGAGCCGTGCCCGAGGCCGTGCTCGTCGGTGAATTGGTAGCGACCTGAAAAGTCGAGCACACGGTCGGCTTTGATCGTGTAAAGCTGCCGCGTCTGCTCGCGGTCGGCGAAGACGCCGACGTTTTCCTTCAGCTTGAAAGCCTTCTGCTTTACGTAAAAGACGAGATTGCCGGCGGCGTCCGTGACCGACAACTGGCTGGCGAGCGCCAGCAGCTTGAAAGAGATGTTCAGGGGATAGTTCATCAATGTGCCCTCTCAGTTAATTCACTCAGAAGTGACAAGTGACAGGAGATAGATAGTTCTTGCTTGTCACCTGTCACTTGTCACTCGTCACTACTTTGACCTGTCACTTGTCACCCGTCACTGTTGAGTAATGTAAGTGAAGCGACAAGGCGCAGGCAAGACGAGTTCTTTTGCGCGCGGCGTCAGGCCCGTGCCGCGAGGGTCGCGGCCACGCGCGCGAGTTGCGCGACGCGCTCTCCGAGCGAGGCGAAGCGCGGATCACCAGTCTGACCGCGCCGGTAGCGGTAGAAGATCTGCTGCGCGACGACTGCCAGTTTGAAGACGGCGAAGACCTCGTAGAACGCCAGCCCCGAAAGGTCGCGCCCGGAAGCGGCGGCGTAGTGTTCGACGATCTCTTCGCGCGTGAACCAGCCCGCGCGATCGGTGACGGTCGCCAGACTGTCTTTCGTCGAAGATTTGAGGCCGGCCGCCGCTGCGTGCGTCCAGTAGCAGAGCAGAATGCCGAGGTCCACCAGCGGATCGCCGAGCGCGCTCATCTCCCAGTCGAAGACGCCGACGACTTGTCCCA
>JBOGOY010000779.1:0-2741 GCA_050748185.1 Pyrinomonadaceae bacterium | reverse complement strand
CTCGAAGGCGAGCCGGTGCGCGGCCGGCTTCCGATCCGCCCGAGCGATTCCGAAGGGACCAATGACGGGGGCGGCGCTCCCGCAGCGGCGAGCCGCGAACGAGGCCGGGGCGTCGGCCTTGCGGCACGGCCCGCCGACAATCCGTCTGCTCCATTACGCGCGCTTCCCGAGCGGCCGACCGGAGCGGCGCGGCGCAATCCCGGCGAGCCACTCGATGCGAGGTTGCAACGCGAGCGCATCTTTAATGGCCGCGAAGCCCGGCCGGTAATCTCGCCGCGTCTCTCGCCCGATGCGGCCGGCGGAGATGTGCGCGACAACCGACA
The DNA here is from genome assembly GCA_050748185.1 of Pyrinomonadaceae bacterium. Classification (GTDB taxonomy): domain Bacteria; phylum Acidobacteriota; class Blastocatellia; order Pyrinomonadales; family Pyrinomonadaceae; genus JACCRA01. The sequence continues at coordinate 2,418 of JBOGOY010000779.1, read as the reverse complement.
AGGTGAAGTTCGCGACAATCGAGATGGCGAGCGACCCACCGGCGCGGTCACACGTCCGGCGCGGCCGGCCATTCGCCTGCCTGATGCTGATGGCGGCAAGCGTGATGAGATGAATCGCCGTCCGGGCACGCCCGATGCGCCCGACCGCGTGTCGCGTCCCGTGCGGCCGTCGCGCCCTGAGACTTCGGGTGAAAGTGAGCAGCCACGAGAGCCATCGGTTGAGCGCCGGCCGTCGCGTCCCGAGCGGAATGAAGACGGCAACGTCGTCGCGCCTCCATCTGATTATCGCCGTGAGCGCCCGGCTGCGCCTCCCGAACGCGAGTCGCGGCCGGCGTCGCCGCCAGAGGTGAGGCAAGAACGGCCGCGTCCCGAAGCGCGTGAGGAGCGGCCCGCGCCGCCACGCGAAGAGCGACGCCCCGATCCCCCACGCGAAGAGCGCCGGCCTGATCCGCCGCGCGAGGAACGCCGGCCCGATCCGCCGCGCGAGCGACCTGAGCCGCGCGAGGAGCGGCCCGCACCTCCGCCGCGTGAAGAGCGGCCAAGTCCGCAACGTGAAGCGCAGAGGCCCGAACCGCCTGCGCGCGAGACGCCGGTCCGCAAAGCCGACCCGAAGGACTACCGTTAGGGGACCAGTGGCGCTTCACAGACAACAGGTGACAAGTGACAGGTGACAGGAGAAGAAAGTGAATAGTGACCGAGTGACAAGTGATAGGCGCAAAACTGTTCTTACTTGTCATCTGTTACTTATCACATGTCACCCTTCTTCACCTGTCACTCGTCACTGTTGAGAAGATTGGTTCGCGCGGCAACAGGCTCCCCGCCGTGACCGGAAAGGAACGTTTCAATGTTGTTCGCACGCCTGAGCCTACGGCTCGCCGCGCTCGTCACCGCCCTTGTCTGTCTCGCTTATCTGATGGCGGTCGCGGCGAACGCGCAGACGCCACTCGCAGAGCGACCACGGCCGGACGCACGGCGCGCCTTAAAGAGCCTCGCGCAGATCGAGACAAACGGCGCTTCGGCGCGGGCCTCTGGATACACGCCCCGTCAGTCTAAACGCGCGCTGCCGCTGCGCCCCTCGAAAAAAGAAGCGAGCGGTCAAGAGTCGCACCGCCGTGTGCCGCCGGTTCAACCGGCGCGTGGTCAAGAGGCGAACGCCGGTGACGCCGGCTCTATTGCGTCGTCATCAACGGTCGCGCCGAGCGCCATCACGCGGCGCATACGGCCGGGCACGCTCCTCAGTCGCGTGTTGCACACGTCGCAACTGAGCACCAACTCCGAGGCGGGGACCACCGAACAGTTTGCCGACGCGGATGGCGATCTTGTCGCCGACGAGCGCGCCACGTTCGACACGACGGGCGGCGCGTTTGACGTGGCGGTTGGTCGTACCGGCACGCGCTATGAAGTGTTCACCGGCATCGACGATCGCGGAACGGCGACGACGAGCGACGATCTGCCGATTGGCGTCCTCGTCGCGGCCTCAGACACGAACGGCGACTTCACGCGCGACTCTTCTCTGAGCTTCGATCTCTACCGCGACTTCGGCCTCTACTCGGCCGCGTCGGTCGTCGTCGGCGCTTCGCGCGCGGGCCGCGAGTTCGTCGTCGTCTCTTCGAGCGGTTATTACAATCGCGACAACCCGAATGATCCAGACAACGAGCCGACCGCCGGCGTCGTCCTGCTGGTGCGCGACGCCGTGACCGGCGGCTTTGACAACTCGCGCTCGCGCGAACTAATCCGCGCCGGCTCGGCGCAACTCAACAACGCCAATGCGCTCGCGTTGCTGCCGTGGGGCGATCTCATCATCGCCGATTTCGACTCGAACGAACTGCGCGTCGTGCGCGACACGGACGACGATCTGGTTCCAGACACGTTGGACCCCGCCCCTTATTATTCTTATCAATTCTCGAACGACTCGCCGCTCGACATCGCCGCCAATTCGCGCGGCGTCGTCTTCTCACATTCAGTCGGCAACGACACGGTGCTGCTCGCGCTCTACGACACGAACGGCGACGGCTTCGCCGACGACGAGTACGATCCGGTCGTCGGACTCTCGATCGATAACAACCTCATCTTCCACGGCCTGACGGTGGATCGCGCGGGGACGGTGTACGTCGTCGAAGACGCGACGGGCGCGAGCGACGCGGTCGAGGACGGCGGCAACGGCGGCGTGCCGCTCGTGGATGCCTTCCCCGATCCGGCCTTGAACGGCATCTTGCGCGACGGCGCGCTCTACGTCACCGCCGATAATCCGACCTCGCAGGCGCTGTCGGGTTTGGCCTTCGGCGCAGACACCCTGCTTGGTCCCGTCGCGCAACTCTCGCTCGTCAACAGCGCATCTCTGCGCGCGCCCGCGACGCGCGGCGGCCTCGCCTCGATCACCGGCGCGGGGCTGACCCGAGGTCGCAGCGGCGACAGCGC
>JBOGOY010000778.1:0-2746 GCA_050748185.1 Pyrinomonadaceae bacterium | reverse complement strand
TTATACGGCAGCGTCTGCGGAGCGCGCTGGTCGTGTCCGAGTTGGCGCTCGCGCTGGTTCTGCTCGTCGGCGCGGGGCTGCTCTTCAAAGGCTTCTGGCGGCTGCGCGCGGTCGAGCCGGGGTTTGAGACGAACAACCTCCTGACGCTGCGTTTGGAACTCCCCGAAGCGCGCTATCGCGAAATCCCGAAACAGACTGAATTCCGTCACCGCTTGCTCGAAGCCGTCAACTCGCTGCCGGGCGCGCGGGCCGCGATGGTCAGCGAGATACCTTTGGGCGGCAGTTCGTTGCACCACGACTTTGCGATTGACGGACGGCCCCCGCTCGCGCCGGGCGAAGAGCCATCTCTCTACTCGCGCAGCGTCGGCGGCGACTACTTCCGCGTGATGGGCATCCCCTTGCGCTCCGGGCGCGACCTGACCGCGCAGGATCGAGAGGGCGCGCCGCTCGTCGGCGTCGTCAACGAGAGCATGGTGCGCGAATACTTCCCGAACGAGGCTCCGCTCGGCAAGCGCATCCGCTGGGCGCGCATGGAAGGCGAGCCGCGCTGGATCACCATCGTCGGCGTCGCGGCGGACGTGAAGCATTTCGGGCTGAACCAACGGGAAGAGCCTGCCATCTACACGCCCTACGTGCAGACGATCCAGCCGTGGAAACGCTGGATGTCGCTCGTCGTGCGGGGCGAAGGCGTTGACGCGGCGGCGCTCGCGAACGCCGTCAAAGAAAAAATCTGGTCCGTGGATCGGCAGATCCCGGTCACTAAAGTTTTGCCGATGACCGACGTGATGGCGGCGTCGATCGCGCGCGAGCGCTTCAACCTGACGCTGCTCGGCATCTTCGCCGCCGTCGCGCTCGCGCTCGCGGCCGTCGGCATCTACGGCGTCATCGCCTACACGGTCACGCAGCGGACCCATGAAATCGGCGTGCGCGTAGCGCTCGGCGCTCGGCAGCGGGACGTGCTCCGTCTCGTGCTTGGGCAAGGGCTGGCGCTGGCGGGGGCCGGCGTCTTGCTTGGCCTCGGCGGCGCGTTCGCGTTGACGCGCCTGATGGCGAGCCTGCTCTTCGGCGTCACCGCCACCGATCCGCTGGTTTACGCCGGCGTCTCCGTGCTCCTGCTGTTTATCGCGCTACTCGCCTGTTACGTCCCGGCCCGGCGCGCGACCAAAGTCGATCCGATGGTGGCATTGAGATACGAGTGAAAGAATTGCGGAGCGGCGGATTGAAATGACAACTTGCTTTCTCATCCGCAATCGAAAGTCGAGGTGTACTGATGAGAACTCTGTGGCAAGACCTTCGTTACGGCGTCAGGACACTGTTGAAGCAGCCGGGGTTCGCGCTGGTCGCGCTCGTGACGCTGGCGCTCGGCATCGGCGCGAACACGGCAATCTTCTCGGTCGTCAACGGCGTGCTGCTGCGCCCTTTGCCATATCCGGAGCCGGAGCGGTTGATGCGGCTTTACGAGAAGGAGACAGACGCGGCGACGCTGAGTGAGCGGTTGGAAGTCGCGCCGGCCAACTTCCTCGATTGGCGGCGGCAGAGCCGGACGCTCGCCGAGATCGCGGCGTGGGGTGAGGAGGAGCAAGCCTTGGTGGGTCAAGAGCAAGCCGACCCGGTGAAGGCAGCCTTTGTCACCGCCAACTTCTTCGCGGTGCTGGGCGTGCAGCCGCTGCACGGGCGGGTCTTCACGTCGGAAGAGGATCAGCCCGGACGCGATGAGGTCGCGCTGCTCGGTTACGGTTTGTGGCAACGCCGCTTCGGCGGCGATCCTCATCTGGTCGGTCAAAGGGTGAAGCTCGATGGCGAGCATTACACCGTCGTCGGGATTATGCCTGACGGGTTCCAGTATCCGCGCCACGCGGAGATTTGGACACCGTTGGCGCTCAACCCCAATCAGACGCAGACGCGCGAGGCGCACTTTCTACAGGTGATCGCGCGCCGCCGTCCCGAAGCCTCGCCCGCCCAAGTCCGCGCGGAGATGGAGACGATTGCCGCCAGCCTCGAACAACAATACCCGGCGACGAATAAAAACTGGCGCGTGAATGTCGTACCTTTGCTTGAAGACGAAGTCGGATCGGTGAGCCGTGCGTTGCTCGTGCTGCTGGGCGCGGTCGGGCTGGTGTTGCTCATCGCCTGCGTGAACGTGGCGAGCCTGCTGCTGGCGCGCGCGGCCGGGAGGCAGATGGAGATCACGATTCGCGCGGCGCTCGGCGCGAGTCGTTGGCGCATCGTCAGGCAGTTGCTCACCGAAAGCGCCGTCCTCGCGCTGCTGGGTGGCGGTGGCGGGTTATTGCTGGCGCTGTGGGGGACAGATGCACTGCTCGCGCTCGCCCCGTCGGAGATTCCACGTTTGCAGCAGAGCCGCGTAGACGGGCGCGTACTCGCATTCGCGCTGGTCGTGACACTCGTGACCGGCTTGCTCTGCGGCCTGATTCCGGCACTGCAAGCGGCACGCTTCGATCTTCAGGAGGCGCTCAAAGAGGGCGGTCGCAGAGCGTCGGGCAGTCTGACGCGCTCGCGCATCTTCGGCGCGCTGGTGATCGCGGAGATGGCGCTGGCACTAGTGGTCCTCGTCGGCGCGGGGTTGCTCGCACGCAGTTTCCTTCGTTTGCGGGGCGTGGAGACGGGCATGGAGACGGCGAACGTGTTGACGGTGGAAATCAATCTGCCCTCGGCGCGCTACGGAGGTGAGGACTGGAAAGCGCAACGGCTGAATTTCTACGGGCCGGTGCTCGAACGCATCAAGGCG
>JBOGOY010000777.1:0-2747 GCA_050748185.1 Pyrinomonadaceae bacterium | reverse complement strand
CTCGTGACCGCTTTGCTCTGCGGCCTGATTCCGGCGCTGCAATCGGCACGCTTCGATCTTCAAGAGGCGCTCAAAGAGGGCGGTCGCAGAGCTTCGGGCGGTGTGACGCGCGGGCGCATCTTCGGCGCGCTGGTCATCGCGGAAATGGCGCTGGCGCTGGTGTTACTCGTCGGCGCGGGGTTGCTCGCACGCAGTTTCCTGCGTCTGCGGGGTGTGGAGACGGGCATTGAGACGGCCAACGTGCTGACGGTGGAAATCAATCTGCCCTCGGCGCGCTACGGAGGCGAAGACTGGAAAGCGCAACGGCTGAATTTCTACGGGCCGGTGCTCGAACGCATCAAGGCGTTGCCCGGAGTGGTCGCCGCCGGCGCGATTGACAGCTTGCCTTTGAGCGGCGACGGGCGCGGCTGGACGTTTCGCAAAGAGGGGCAGACCCTCGCGCCCGCGGAGCGTCCGGTCGCCGGCTTTCAGGTCGCCACGACCGACTACTTCCGCGCGATGGGCATCCCCGTGCGGCGCGGGCGCGCGTTCACCGCGGCGGACGCGGACGGCGCACCGCCGGTGATGCTCATCAACGAAAGTTTCGCGCGCCGTTTCTATCCGAATGAAGACCCACTCGGCCGGCGCATCATCATCCGCAACCAGCCGCAAGCCTGCGAGATCGTCGGCGTCGTGAATGACGTGCGCCACTTCGGCCCGCATCAACCCGCCGCGCCGGAGATGTACGTGCCTTACCAACAGTTCGCCATCGGTGCCGTCCCGCTCGTGGTCCGCACGGAACTGGAGCCGCAGGCTTTGATCGGCGCGGTCAGACGGGAGATTCATGCGGTGGATCGTGAAGTCGCCATCAGCGAAGTCAGGACGATGACGCAAATGATGTCCGCCGCGCTCGCCGAACGGCGCTTCGCGCTGTTGTTGCTCAGCATTTTTGCGGCCGTTGCTTTGGCGTTGGCCGCCGTCGGCCTCTACGGCGTGATGGCCTATGCGGTCGCCGCGCGCACGCACGAGTTCGGAATTCGGATGGCGTTGGGGGCGCAAACAAGAGATGTGTTGCAACTGGTTTTCAGGCAGGGCGTGGCGCTGGCTTTCATCGGCGTGTCCGTCGGCCTTGTCGCTTCAATCGCGCTGACACGGCTGATAAAGAGTTTGTTGTTCGGCGTGAGCGCGACCGATCCGCTGACGTTCGCCGGTGTCGCATTACTGCTGGTGGCGGTCGCCCTGTTGGCGTGTTACGTCCCGGCCCGCCGCGCCACGAGAGTCGATCCGATGGTGGCGTTGAGGTACGAATGAAACGATGAACGATGAATGATGAACGATGAATGAAAGGGTTTTTATTCATCGTTCATCATTCCGTATTCATCATTCCGATTGGAGTGTCTTGATGAACACATTATGGCAGGACGTTCGGTACGGGGTGCGGGCGTTGTGGAAATCACCGGGGTTTACTCTCGTCGCGGTGCTGGCTCTGGCGTTGGGGATCGGGGCGAATACGAGTCTGTTCAGCGTGGTCAACGCGGTGCTGCTGCGGCCGCTGCCGTTCCCCGAGCCGGAGCGATTGGTCGGCGTCAACTCGATCAATCAGAAGAAGGGCGACGACCAATTTGGCGGCGCTTCGCCCGCCGACTTTCTCGACTGGCGGGCACAGCACAACTCGTTTGCAGCGATCGCGGCCTATAGCGGCGGCAACGTCAATTTATCCGGCGTCGAGCAGCCGGAGCAGTTCGTCGGGGCGCGCGTGTCGGATGATTTCTTCGAGGTCTTCAAGGTTCAGCCGTTGCTGGGCCGCACGATCCTGCCGGAAGAGAACGTAGTGCGCGGCAATCGCGTAGTGGTGCTCAGTCATCGTTTGTGGCAGCGGCGCTTCGGGGGCGATCCGAATGTCGTCGGGAAGACGCTGACGATTAACGGCAAAAGCACGACGGTCGTCGGCGTGATGCCGCCGGACTTCAAGCAGCCGTCCTTCGCCGAAGCATGGACGCCGTTGTTGATGGACACAGGTGAGATGCAGCCGCGCGAGAGTCGCTATTTCACCATCACGGCGCGCCTCAAGGACGGCGTCACGCTCGAGCAGGCGCAAGCCGAGATGAACGTCATTGCGGGCCGGCTCGAAGCGCAATACAAGGAGACCAACGAGGGCTGGGGCGTGCGGCTGGTGCGGCTGCACGAGCAGGACGTGACGCAGGTGCGGCCGGCGCTGCTGATCTTGTTGGGCGCGGTCGGGTTCGTGTTGCTGATCGCGTGCGTCAACGTCGCCAATCTGCTGCTGGCGCGGGCCACCGCGCGACACAAGGAAGTGGCGATCCGCACGGCGCTCGGCGCGACGCGCGCGCGCATCATCCGTCAACTGCTGATCGAGAGCTTGTTGCTGGCATTGCTTGGGGGCGGCACGGGGCTGCTGCTGGCCTTGTGGGGCGTGGACGCGATGACGGCCCTCGTGCCGTCGGACTGGCGCTTTCCGCGGCTCGACGAAAGCCGCATTGACGGCGTGGTGCTCGGCTTTACGCTCGGCGTCTCGGTTGTGACCGGGTTGCTGTTCGGCATCCTGCCGGCGCTGAAGGCTTCAAACCCGAACGTGTACGAGTCTTTGAAAGAGACAAGCCGGAGCGCGACCGCCGGCCTGCGGCTGCAACGGTTGCGCGGCCTGCTGGTCGTCTCCGAGATCGCTTTGACGATGTTGCTGCTCGTCGGCGCGGGACTGATGTTGAAAAGCCTCGTGCGCTTGCAACAGTCTGATCTCGGCTTCGACC
>JBOGOY010000776.1:0-2747 GCA_050748185.1 Pyrinomonadaceae bacterium | reverse complement strand
ATTGAATGGACGCGCGTCCACGACCTGCCCGACTACGCCTACTTCAACCACAGCATCCACGTCAACAAAGGAGTGGGCTGCAACACCTGCCACGGCCCCGTGGACGAGATGCCCGCCATCTATCAAGCGGCGTCCTTGCAGATGGAGTGGTGCCTCGCTTGCCACCGCCAGCCGGAGCGTTTCCTGCGGCCGAAGGGCGAGGTCTTCAACATGAAGTGGCGGCCCGAGAATAAGACGGCGGCCGAACTCGAAGAGGGGCTGAGGTTGAAGCGCGAAGGCCGGATTCTCAGTTCCGCCGTCCTCACGAGTTGTTCGACGTGCCACCGGTAAGAGTGACAAGTGACAGGTGACAGGTGACAAGAGAAGAAAGTGAAAAGTGACGGGTAACGGGTGACGGGCCGTAATCGGTTTTTTCTTGTCACCTGTCACTGTTCACCTGTCACCTCCTTAAAGCCATGCACATTAAAGAGACTTTCCCCGAACTCTACCAACTCCGCCGCCCGAAGCCGCTGAAGATCGAGGCGGTACGCGAAGAGTTGAACGGCAAGAAGGGTAAGGAATTCTGGCGCAGCCTCGAAGAGCTGTCGCAGACCGAAGAGTTCGCGGAACTGCTGCGCCGAGAGTTTCCGCAGCACGCCTCCGAGTGGGACGACCGCACCGACCGCCGCACCTTTCTCAAGCTGATGGGAGCGTCGCTCGCGCTCGCCGGCCTCGGCGGCAGCGCTTCCTGCGTCTACCAGCCGCCCGAAACAGTCGTGCCCTACGTCCGGCAACCCGAAGGGATCGTGCCCGGCAAGCCGCTCTACTTCGCCACCGCGATGCCGTTCGCGGGCGCGGCCACTGGCCTGCTGGTCCGCAGCAACATGGGCCGCCCGACCAAGATCGAGGGCAACCCGGATCACCCGGCGAGCCTCGGCGCGACCGACGTTTTCGCGCAGGCCGAAATCCTGTCGCTCTACGATCCCGACCGCTCGCAGACCATGCGCTACCGCGGCGAGATCCGCAACTACACCAATTTCCTCGCCGACCTGAACCGTGCCCTCGAAGGCCAGCGCGACCGGGGCGGCGCGGGGCTCAGGTTTCTGAGCGAGACGACGACCTCGCCCACCTTCGCGGCGCAGATGCAGGAGATCGGGCGGCGCTTTCCCAACGCGCGCTGGCACCAGTATGAGCCGGCGGGGATGAACAGCGCGCTGCTCGGCGCGCGTCTCGCCTTCGGCGACTTTGCCAATACGATTTACGACTTCAGCCGGGCCGACCGGGTGCTCTCGCTCGACTCGGACTTCCTTTCGTGCGGCCCGGCCTCTCTGCGCTACGCGAAGGACTTCGCCGAGCGCCGCCGCCTCGCCGAAGGCAAGTCGGAGATGAACCGCCTCTACGCGGTCGAGACGACACCGACCAACACCGGCCTCGTCGCCGATCATCGCCTCGCGATCCGCCCGAGCGAGATGGAATCTTTCGCGCGCGCCATCGCCTCGCGTCTCGGCGCGCCGGGCGCGGGGGCGGGCGCACAGCCCTCGAACGGGGCGCACGCACAGTGGATCGACGCGGCCGTGCGCGACCTGCAAGCGGCGCGGGGCCGCAGCCTCGTCATCGTCGGCGACGAGCAGTCGCCCGTCGTCCACGCGCTCGGCCACGCGATCAATGGAGCGCTCGGCAACGTCGGCCAGACGGTGCGTTACACCGAGCCGGTCGAAGTCGCGCCGGTCGATCACGTCGCCTCGCTGCGCGAACTCGTCGAAGCGATCGACCGAGGGCAGGTCGAGATACTGATCTTCGTCGGCGGCAACCCCGTGTACACGACGCCCGCCGATCTCAAACTCGACAAAGCGCGGCTCGACAAGGTGCCTTTGCGCGCACACCTCAGTCTCTATGACGATGAGACTTCCGAACTGTCTCACTGGCACATCCCGCAGACCCACTTCCTCGAATCGTGGTCGGACGCGCGCGCCTACGACGGCACCGCCTCGATCATCCAGCCGCTCATTTCTCCGCTCTACAGCGGCAAGAGCGTCCACGAATTCTTGGCGGCCTTCACCGAGCGGCCCGAGCAGACGGGTTACGACATCGTGCGCGGCTTTTGGCAGAGCCGGGGGTCGGGGGTCGGGGGACAGGGGCTGGATAATTTGTCTGTCTCGATCGCTGCTACTGGCGGGCAGGCGAGCGGCGCGGCTTCGGGACAGGAGCAGCAGCCACAAGCGCAGCCTGCGGCCGACGCCGCGCCGGGGACCAGCGGTGCAGCCGGCTCGCAGACGACCGGACCAACGGCCCCGGCGGCCTCGCCCGCCGCCCGTGTCGCTGCTCAACCGACACAGTCACCAGCAGGCGCGACCACCACTACTACTACTGCGACGACAGCCGACTTCGAGCGCGCGTGGCGCGAAGCGGTTCACGACGGCGTGATCCCGAACACGCAGGCGCGCGACCGCTCCGTTTCGGTGCGCGGCGACTTCACGAGTCAAACGCCCGGCCCCCAACCCCCGGCCCCCGGCCCCGGCCTTGAGATCGTTTTTCGACCCGACCCGACACTTTACGACGGGCGCTACGCCAACAACGGCTGGTTGCAGGAGTTGCCGAAGCCTTTGACGAAACTGACGTGGGACAACGTCGCCTTTCTCAGCCCCACGACGGCCCGACAACTCGGCCTCGCCGCCGAAAACAGGTTTACCGCTAAAGGTCAGGAGATCGAGGCCGACGTGGTGTCGCTCGACTTCCGCGGGCGCAAGGTCGCGGCGCCTGTGTGGGTG
>JBOGOY010000775.1:0-2752 GCA_050748185.1 Pyrinomonadaceae bacterium | reverse complement strand
GCATTGATTCGCTCGCTTGAGCGTGTCTGTCGCGTACTCCTGATAAAGTCACGCGGCTGCCATTTGGTTTTTGGTAGGGTGGCTTTTCCTCCACCGCCGGTTACGTATCCGGCAACGAGGCTCGGTTCTTTTTGACGTTTAGCTGCTCTGCGCTACGCAGGCCCGAAAGCCCAATGCACTTCAGAGTTGCCGTCTCAAAAATCGTCGAGCGACTTGTGCCACCGCGGAGGCTGATCGGGCGCTCCGTGGATGCTCCGTTTTTATCCGGAACACGGCGGGCTGAGTCGTTTCACCGACTCGCCTGAGGCCGGCCTTTCGGCCGCAACACGTGGCGTCAATGGCGACAGCGTACCGCCCGACCGTCGCCCTCAAACAATGCGTCACCGCGGCTGTTTGCCGTTCCGCGCGTTGGTCGCGTTCCCTTAAGAAGCGCGACTGAGGGCCGCCTTTATACGCCTCATGCCCGAGGCTGTCAAGAGCCCTTTTCCGAAAAGCGTTCCCTAGTTGTACGCCGCCGAAAAAGTCCTCATCAGTTCGGTGAGCGGCAACCAGCGAAAGCCGCCCCCGACGGCCCCGCCCCACTGACGGCGGGCCTGTTCGTCACGCACCCCGTCCCGTTCGTCCCACAGCGCTTCACTTAGGGCGCGGGTCGCGCTATCGTGCAAGGTCATTCCGCGCGCGGCGTTCCAAGTGCGGCAGGCGATACGCGCAAGCGACGGACGACCTCCGGTGAAGAGCTAACCGTTATAGTTTCTGGAGAAACACAAAAGTCGGGCGAGTGGTTCGGGCGGTCCGGATGTCGGGGGCCGTCCGCGACGCGCGTCGCGCGGCGAAAGGAAAAGGCGATGTGGGAGCGGCGTTGGGTTCGTTGGGGGTTGATCCTTGGGGTGTGGACCATCCTCGGCCTGCTGCTCGGCAGCCAGAACTATGTCGCCCAAGCGTTGTCGGAGCGCCCCATCGGGGCGCTTGACGCCTTCTCGTCGCAGTTACTTTTTTCGACGCTGTGGGCCTTGTCCACCCCTCCGGTCCTGTGGCTTGCGACGCGCTTCCCTCTCGACCGCCAACATCTCTTAAAACACCTCGGGCTTCACCTTCTATTCAGTATTGTTTTCGCCATTGCCGTCGCCGGCCTATTCCAGATCACTTACTTCCTCATTTTCGTCCAAGGCTTGAAGCCGTACTCGCCCGTCGGCACGCTCCGCACGATCGTCTGGAACGCCAGTGAAGACATCGGCATCTATGGACTCATCCTGTTCCTGCATCACGCCTTCACCTATTACCACCGCTACCGTGCGGGCGAACTGCGTTCGTCACAACTCGAGACCCAACTCGCGCAGTCGCAATTGCAGGCGCTGAAGATGCAGTTGCACCCGCACTTCCTCTTCAACACCCTCCACTCCATCTCGGCACTGGTCCACCATGACGCCGACACCGCCGACCGCATGATCTCGCGCCTCGGCGATTTCCTCCGCCTGACGCTCGACAACTCGGGCTCGCAGGAAGTGTCGCTCCAGCGCGAGCTGGAGTTCCTCAAGTGCTATCTGGAGATCGAGCGGATCCGCTTCCGCGACCGACTCACCACCGAGTTCCGCATCGAGCCGCAAGCCCTCGACTCGGCGGTCCCGAACCTCATCCTCCAACCGATCGTCGAGAACGCCATCCGTCACGGCATCGCGCCGCGCGCTGCGCCCGGCCGGGTCGAAATCTCGGCCGAACGTCAAAACGGCTCACTCCGCCTCCGTGTCCGGGACAACGGTCCGGGCCTGTCCGTGAATCCAACGGCGCAGCAAACGTCGAAGGAAGGTCTGGGACTGCGGAACACGCGCGCGCGTCTCGCACGGCTGTACGGAGACGCGCACCGCTTCGAGCTGTCCAACGACCCGGAAGGGGGACTGATCGTGACTCTCGAAATCCCTTTCAGGCCCGAGTGAAAAAGGCGCAACTTTCCCGCACGCTTCGCCACTTACTTCCATCAGCCTCTCGACAAAGGCTCGGGTTGTGCTGCGCCTGCGCGTCATCGACAACTCTCGAAAGCGCTTAAGGTGCGGCTGAAGAAGAGATATTCCAACGCTTGCGCGGATTATCGGATATTTATCCATCAGTCTGGATTGCGTCCGCGTCCATGTGAGACAGATACCATTGGCACGCTCCGGCGCGCCAACAAATTGGAACTAGCTCCACGGGCATGACGTAAAGGACGATTGAGCTTCGACTCAGTTTTAGTTTGACGAAGAGGCTCGCCCCTAATTCCGATCCACCCAACTTGAAAGCGCCGTGACCTTAGTAGTTAGCAAGAGGGTCGGGGCGCGTGTATGCTTTGCCGCCTTGTCAGCAACAGGTAGAGCCCCAGCTATGGCAGAAGCATTCCGCATCCGTCTACTGGTCGTGGACGATGAACCGCTCGCGCGCGAGAAAATCAGGGATCTGGTCGAGCGCGACGCGGAACTCGAGATCGCCGGCGAATGCACGAACGGCCTCGAAGCCCTCGCCGCGATTCAGGAACAGCGCCCCGACCTGCTATTGCTCGACGTGCAGATGCCCGAGGTCGGTGGCTTTGCCGTCCTCGAAGCCCTCAAGTCAGAGCAACTGCCGCTCGTCATCTTCATCACGGCCTACGACCAGTATGCTGTCCGCGCCTTTGAAGTGCATGCGCTCGACTATCTCTTGAAACCCTTTGACCGGGAACGTTTTGAAGCCTCCTGGCAACGCGCCAAAGCGCAAATCCTGAAAGATAAAAATGGCAGTCTTGACT
>JBOGOY010000774.1:0-2758 GCA_050748185.1 Pyrinomonadaceae bacterium | reverse complement strand
GAGGAGCCCTGAAGCCATCCAAGCGCGTCAGCGACTTGGACACCTTTCCGCCGTCTTCGCACAATGAGGTTTCAGGCAAGGTTGCAAGGCACGCGCCGGCTCCGCGGCAGCGCTTAACGGAGCATCTGAATCTATTCAGCAGTGACAGGTGACAGAAGCAGAGAGTGAATAGTGACCGAGTGACAGGGCGAAGACCGTTCCTGCTTGTCACTTGTCACTGTTTTAACTTGTCACTGCCAAATAGTTCAGACACCCTGCCGCCCTCACGTCTGCCTTTTATCTACCGCCGGCGGATGAAAACAATCGGGCCGCGGTATGAATTCCGTCCACCGAACGTTTATTCTTCGTCAAATCGGCGAGAAAAGCATTATAATTTCAGCCCAGTTACCCGAACTCGGTGTGTGCCCCGCGTGGGGTATGTTTCTTGCTAGATGCTCAGGGGAGAAGTTCTCTCCTCCGCATCCGCTTGGTGGTAGGTATCGAAGAGGATCAGTTGGGTGGGCAATGCTTAGGAAAGCTGTGCCGCGCGCCGGTCCTGCCAAGTGAACTATTCCCGATTAGACAGAAAACCGGATGACGATTCGCACGAGCAACCAAACTCAGCCGCCGACCGACCACGAGGGTGAAGGCGCGCAGATGCATGCCACCCGCTTGTCGCTCGCCACGACCCCGCTCAGGGAACTCCTTTTCAACCGCGAGTTGAGCCTGCTGGAGTTCTTCCGCCGCGTGCTCGAAGAAGCTCTCGACCCGGCGCAACCCCCGCTCGAACGCTTGAAGTTCCTGTTCATCTTTTCGATGAACCTCGACGAGTTCTTCATGATTCGGGTCTCGGGCTTGAAAGAAGGGGCCGAGGGAGAGATCGACGACCCTTCGCCCGACGGTCTGACGCCCTCCGAGCAGTTGCGGGAAATTCGCAAGCGCGTGCTGCGGATGGTGGCCGAGCACTCGCATTGCCTGCGCGAAGAAGTGCTGCCGCTGCTCGAAAGCCACGGCATTCAGATCGTGCCTTACGCTTCGCTCTCGCCGGCCGAGCGGGCGCGAATGACCGACTATTTCACGAGGAAGGTGTTGCCGGTGCTGACGCCGCAGGGCGTCGATCCGGGTCACCCCTTCCCTTACATTTCGAACCTCAGCCTCAACCTCGGTCTGACGGTCGAGCCGTCGCTCGAACACGGCATCACGCGCTCGCTCACCGGCAAACTCGATCCGCGCTTCGTGCGGATCAAACTCCCGCCGCGCGCCCCACGACTGGTCCCCGTGGACGACTCGGACCTGCGCTTCGTGCAACTCTCGGAACTCATCGCCGCCAACACAGAGATTTTGTTCCCGCGGATGCTCTACAGCGCGTGCCATACGTTTCGCGTCACGCGCGACGCAGACATCGAAGTGCGCGACATCGAGGCCGAAGACCTGCTGCGCTCGATGCAGCAGACACTGAGCAAGCGCCGTCTCGGTGAACCCGTCCGGCTGGAGGTCGCGGCGTCGATGCCGGCGGAGATGGTCCACTACCTGACCAACTCTCTCGGTCTTGCGCCCGAGGACGTTTACACGGTCGCGGACCCGATCAGCGCGATTGACCTGATGGAGTTGTACAAACTCGACCGGCCGGAACTCAAAGACCGGCCGCTGCGCGCGTCGGTGCCCGCGCCGCTCAGGCGTGGCGAGTCGCTCTTTAAGATCATCAAGCGCCAAGATCTGCTGCTGCATCACCCGTACACCTCCTACAACACGGTGATCGACTTCATCCGCGAGGCGGCGCGCGACCCAGACGTGCAGGCGATCAAGATGTGTCTCTACCGGACAGGGCAGAAGTCGCCGATCCCCGAGGCGCTCATCGAAGCCAGTGAGCGCGGCAAGCAGGTGATGGCGCTCGTGGAGTTGAAAGCGCGGTTCGACGAGGAGCACAACATCGAGTGGGCGCAGCGGTTGGAGAAGGCCGGAGTCCACGTCGTCTACGGGTTGCTCGGCCTGAAGACCCACTGCAAGATCGCGCTCGTGGTCCGCAGCGAAGGGGACCAACTGCGCCGCTATTTGCACATCGCCACCGGTAACTACAACCCGGCCACCGCCAGCGTCTATACCGACCTCAGCCTGCTCACCGCGGACGAGGAGTTAGGCGCCGACGCCACCGACCTGTTCAACTTCCTGACCGGCTTCTCGCGGCAGAAGCAGTATCGGAAGCTGCTGGTTGCGCCCGTTAACTTGCGCGAGCGGATGCTCGGTTTGATCAGGCGCGAGGCCGAACACGCGCGGGCGGGCCGCGAGGCGCGGATGATCGTCAAGATCAACCGGCTGGCCGACACCGAAGTGATCCGCGCTCTCTACGAAGCGTCGCAGGCGGGCGTGCGGATCGAACTCATCATCCGCGGCGTCTGTATGCTGCGGCCCGGCGTACCCGGCGTCTCCGAGACGATCTCGGTGCGGAGCGTCGTCGGGCGCTTTCTCGAACACAGTCGCGCCTTCTATTTCCTGAACGGCGGCGCGGAGGAAATCTATACCGGCAGTTCTGACTGGATGTCGCGCAATCTCGACCGACGCGTCGAGGTGGTCGCGCCCGTCACCGATCCGCGCTTGGTGCGTTACCTCAAAGAAGTGCTGCTCGATACCTACCTGCGTGATAACGTAAAGGCCCGGCGGCTGCGCGCCGACGGAACCTATGAGCGCGTGCGGGCGGCGGCGGGGGAAGAGCTGCTCAACAGCCAGTTGTACTTCGCGCGGAGCCCGGAGTTGAGCTACTGCTCCGTGGACGAAGGCAAAA
>JBOGOY010000773.1:0-2763 GCA_050748185.1 Pyrinomonadaceae bacterium | reverse complement strand
CCGTTAGCCGATCCGCGGCGACGTTGGGCGAGAAGTTGCCGCCCGCCGAAACGTCCGTGAAGAGCGCCCCCTGCGGCGCGCGCTGGACGCTCTCGACGAAGAGCATCGTTCGCGCGTCGCGCACGTCGCGGTAAGACGGCGAGGCCGGGAGGTATTGCGGGACGCGCCCGCCGAGGACGAGGGCTTCGGCCAGACCGGCGCGCGTGACGGCGAAGGTCGGGCGGAAGTTGGTCCCCTGCGGGTACAGCACGAACGAGCGGATGTTTTGGTAAATCGCGGCGCGCGTCGCGGCGGGCAGCGCGGCGATGTCGCGCAGCGGCGCATACTCGGCTCGACTGATCTCAATCGTCCCGGTGAAATTCTGCGCGCTGACGGCGAGGGGACCAAGCGTGTTCTTAACGCGCATCGTCCACGCGCCCGCTGCCGGCGCAGCCAGCGTCGCGCGCTCGCGCTTGCCCGTCAGGCCCGGTAGGTTGAGCGCGTTCACGTCCGCGCGCCGCGTGCTGCCCGCGTCGTAGAGCGCGAGGCCGAGGTCGTTCGCGCTCAGAGAACTCCAGCCGATCTGGACCGAGGCGAGCAGCGCATTGTGGGGCACGTCGAATGTCGCGTCGAAGCCGCCGGAAGTTTCGACCGTACCGCTCACAGCCCGCGCCGGTTCGTTGACGAAGCGCACTTGGCCGCGATCGAGCGTGGACTTGAACGAGCCCATCCGGCGTGTGGGGAACGCAGCTTCGAGCGTGGCGGCGTGGGTGTTGAGCGCGCCCGCGCCGACCTCGTGGGCGTAATAGGGCGGCAGCGGCGTCGCGGTGCGCTGAAGGATGTCTTTGATTTGCGCCGGCGTCAGTTGCGGGTTGGCTTCGAGCATCAGGGCGATAGCGCCCGCCACCTGCGGCGCGGAGAAACTGGTCCCGCTGGCCGTCGTGTAGAAGGGCACGTGCGACGGCGCGAGGCCGGCGTCGCCGTTGAAGCCGACGCCTTCGACGCCGGTCAGGCTGACACCGGTCGAGCGCAGTCCGGTGACGCGCACGCCGGGCGCGACCAGCGTCGGCCGGAACAAATGGCTGTTGAAGTGGCCGCGTGAAGAGAAGCCCGCGATGCGACCGCGGAAATCCGTCGCGCCGACCGAGACGACCCACGGCGCGACGGCGTAAGGGTTCAGCGTGCCCATCCCGGCCCCCGTGTTACCGGCCGAGAAGACGACGCTCACGCCCCTATCGGTCAGAATCTTCGTCGCGACGTTGACCGGATCGTTCGCGTCGTAAATCGTGTTCGCCGAGAAACTGCAATTGACGACGCGGACGCCGAGATCGGCCCCGCGGTCGAGCAGGTAGTCGAAGCCGTCGAGCACGTAGAACAGGTTGAGATCGCCGGCGCTCAAGCCGACGATCTTCGCGCCGGGCGCGACGCCCGTATATACGCCGCCGGAGCGCGCGCCGCTGCCGCCGATGACGCCGGCGACCAGAGTACCGTGGCCATAGATTTGATCCGTGTTCGGCAGGTTCTCGACGTTGAGGGGATAGTTGAAGCCGACGCCGCCGCTGAATGCGTCGGCCAATTTGACGTTCCGCACGACGCGACCCGCCAAGTCTGTGTGCGTCGCGTCAACGCCTGTGTCGATGACGGCGACCGTGACACCGCGCCCGCTCAAGGGCAACCCGAAGTTGTGGCGCGTCAGTTCGCTGTCCGATCTCGCGCGTTCGACGCCGGCCGCGCCGCGATCCGGCGCGGCGTTCAGTTGCAGCGTGCGGTTGCCGTAAATCGAGCGCACCGCCGGGAGGCGCGAGGCGGCCGCGATCTGTGAGCGCGTGCCCGTGACGACGACCATCGGCAGCCGACGGAAGCGCGTGCCGCCGTGAAAGCCGATCGATTGCAGGTCAGAGAGGTCCGCCTCCGAGGGCGGGCGGTGAAAGACGACGACGGCGTTAACGGTGCTGTCGTCAGTCATTCGATCGAGGGTAATGAGTAATTCCGGATCGACGCTTCGCAGGCCGGACGCGCCCATTTCAGAGTCGGCCCCGGTCGTGACAATCCCGTCCGCGCCCGTCAACACAATCCCGTCGGCCCCGGTGGTAACGATGCCGTCCGCGCCGGTGACGACGATGCCGTTAGCGCGGGTCGCGACGATCGTGTCCGCGCCGGTGACGACGATGCCGCTCGGCGCGATCGGATAAGTAGCCCCGTCCGCGCCGGTGACGACGATGCCATCCGCGCCGGTGGTGACGATGCCATCGGCCCCGGTCAACACGATGCCATCGGCCCCGGTCATGACGATGCCATCCGCGCCCGTCGTGACGATGCCGTCCGCGCCGTTGATTCTGGCGCTGTCAATGCCCGCGGCCTCGACGCCCGTGGGCCGACGCAGTTCCACCGCGTCAGCCTGATACCGCGTGCCGTCCGCGCCGGTCAACACGATGCCGTCGGCCCCGGTCATGACGATGCCGTCCGCGCCGGTTAACACGATGCCGTCGGCCCCAGTGACGACGATGCCGTCCGCGCCCGTCGTGACGATGCCATCGGCCCCGGTGGTGACAATGCCATCCGCGCCAGTGGTGACGATGCCATCGGCCCCGGTCAACACGATGCCGTCGGCTCCGGTGGTCACAATGCCGTCGGCCCCGGTCATGACGATGCCGTCCGCGCCCGTCAACACAATGCCATCCGCGCCGGTCACGACGATGCCAGCGCTGATCGAATTAAAGGCGAGCAGGAGGGAGAGGGCCGTGGCGACAGCCCGTTGCGGTCGGAATTTAAGCAAGTTAAGTC
>JBOGOY010000772.1:0-2765 GCA_050748185.1 Pyrinomonadaceae bacterium | reverse complement strand
GAACGATAGACGGCCACCCGTTCGCCGCAAAAGGCTCGGGTGGCTCTTCTTCTCGGCCCTCATCCTGAGCTTTGGCGGTGTGGCCCTCTTCCTCTTTATCATGCTGCGCGAAGAGAAGCCGCGCCCCACAGTCGCGGGCTGGCGCGCGATGGCGCTAACGCTGGCCGGCGACGGCTCGCCGGCCTTCCGTGACGCGGGCGCGGGAACGCCGGCGGGTTTCGCGGAGCCGTTCGGGCTCGCTGTGGGACGTGATGGCAGCGTGTTCGTGGCCGACGCGGGCGAAAGCAATCGCATCCGCAAGATAACGCCGCAGGGCACGGTCGAAACCTTTGCGGGAGGCGCGGAAGGTTACATGGACGGCCCCGGCGCGGCCGCGTCATTCCATACGCCTTCGGGCCTCGCCATCGATCTCGACGGCAATCTGTACGTCGCCGACACCGGCAACAACCGCATCCGCAAGGTGTCGCCCGAGGGCGTGGTGACGACCCTCGCGGGCGATGGTACGGCCGGTGACAGGGACGGCGAAGCGAGCCTCGCACAATTCAATGGACCGGTTGGCGTCGCGTCGGACAAAGACGGTAACGTTTACGTCGCCGACACCTATAACGACCGCATTCGGATGGTGTCGAAGGACGGGCAGGTTAGGACCGTGGCCGGGGCCGGCACGCCGGGTTACGCCGACGGCGACGCGCTGACCGCGGCCCTCTTCGACACGCCCTGCGCCGTCGTCGCGGCGGGTAACGGAGAGTTGTTCATCGCCGACACGGGCAATCACCGCCTGCGTAAACTGACAAAGGAGGGGCAAGTCGTCACGCTGCCGCTCGTCTGGCCTGACGGCGCGGCGGCCGGCGAAATTTCGCGGCCGCTCGGATTGGCGCTGACGCACGACGATTTTCTCTACGTCACCGAGTCGGGCAGAGCCCGCGTCACGCAGATCGCGCCCGACGGGACGGCGCGAGTCCTCGCCGGCCACGGCCCCGGATTCGCCGATGGCGATGGACCAACGAACGCGAGATTCAACCAGCCCACCGGTATCACTGTCGCTCGCGACGGCGCGCTCTTCGTCGCCGACAGCGCCAACTACATCGTGCGTCAACTGGTCCCCGCGGATCAACAGACTGGTCCCCTGCCGCGGCTTAATGATTCAGGGGTGCTGCCGCGCATCGCGCTTGAGAACTATAACGGCAACTCTTTCCCGTGGCCGCTCGATCCACAGTGGCGGCGACACGAGGTAGTCGCCACGTTGGGCGAAGTGCGTGGCAGCTTCGATTCTGATGACAGCCGCCACCACTTGCACAGCGGCATCGACGTATTCGGCGTGTACGGTCAGACGGTGCGCGTGGTGCGCGAAGAAAAAATCTCACAGCCCCTTTCCAACTGGGGCTTCGGCGGCCTCAACGAAGGTTTGCGGGTTGGCCTCATCTCCTACATTCACCTGCGGGTCGGACGCGACGAGCAGGACCAGATGCTCGACGAAGCGATATTCCTTCCGGTCAGGAACGCGGACGGCAGTGTCGCGCGCGTGCGAATCAAGCGCGGCACGCGGGTGCGGGTAGGCGATGCGCTGGGGACGGTTAACCGGATGTACCACGTGCACATGAATCTCGGGCCTCCGGGAGCAGAGGCAAATCCGCTCACGCTTCCTTTGGCCGGATTCAGCGACGGCGTCGCGCCGCGGATCGAGCGCGACGGCATCAAGCTGTTCGACGAAGCGGGCGCGCCTTTAACCGAGAAGCGTCGGGGCCGCCTCGTCGTAGCCGGCCGCGTCCGAGTCGTCCTCGACGCTTACGATCAAGTTGACGGCAATCAACCGCGCCGGCGGCTCGGGCTGTACCGGGCCGGGTTTCAAATCCTGTCGGCCGACGGCAGCCCCGCGCCCGGCTTTGCGGGACCGCGTATCACGATCGAGTTCAACCGCCTGCCGCCCGACTCGGACGCGACCAAAATCGCGTATGCGGACGAGAGTGGTATCACCGTCTATGGTAGCGCGTCCACACGCTTTCTTTACGAACTGACCAACACGGTGCGGGACGGGCGGGCCGAGCGCGGCTGGTGGGACACGTCGGAACTGCCGGAGGGCGACTATATTCTCCGCGTCATCGCAGCCGACTATGCGGGCAACGAAGCGACCACCGGCCGCGACCTATCGATCGCCGTCGAGAGAAATTGAAAGCGCATCGCACGCAATTCAAACCGGCCGCCGTCGATGCGCCGGACGCGAGGGATCTCGCCGCAAAGATTTCAGTTGACTAGGGTGGCCGCGTCTTTTAATGTAATTAACGAGGAGGTTCTCGCCGAGACACCTTCCTGACGCGACTGCGTACTTCTTGCCCACAGCTCCCGCTTCACCCTTAATTTAACCTATCTTGGAGATGAGACCGCTCAATCCGGCTCGCCCCTCGAGTCCGATCCGGTCGAGATGTATATGGCAAATATTCACGTCGAACACGCGCCTGACGATCCTCAGGAAAGACACTGGCACCTTTACATCACAAAAGACGACGGCAGCGAGCAGCTACTCTTCCGTTCGGCGGATCAACAGCTACTTCTGAGGGTCGTCAATGGTTGGGCAAGCGACTGCGCTCACACGTCACAAGGCCAGCGCTCCCGGGTGAGTGAAGTAAACCTCTGAACCGATCCGGGACGCCTGTCATCCGCCTGCATATCCGCACCTGTCTTTTCCCACGCCCACACGGCAATTCGCAGCCGCGCCAGCCCGGCCAGCCGATTTTTTAGGGGCCGACTTGCGCTCGCTCATACAAGAC
>JBOGOY010000771.1:0-2766 GCA_050748185.1 Pyrinomonadaceae bacterium | reverse complement strand
CTCGTCGCCGGGGCGTTAGCCGCTATCGTGAATCTGACGACCGCCACTTGGCGCGCACCGGCAACGAAGGATTGACCAGCCGGCAACGCGAGGACCAGCCCGAAACGCCCCTGAGCGGCTTGGCTGGTGTTCGTAAACATGAGTGCGCCCGCCGCATCGCTGCCGAGCGTCGCTTGCGGATTGCTGAGCAACACGGGATCGTAATTCAGACTAAAGCCGAGGCCGTTCTCATTGCCTTGCGCCGCCAGTTCGACGGCGACACTGACCTGCGAGCCGGGCGCGGCGCTGGTGTCAACGACACGCACGCCTCTCGTCGTCGTGAGCGGAGAGAGTCTGCCGTCGTCCTTCCACCACGACGCGCCGGCGAGCAGAGAGGAAACGTTGGCGCGCAAGACTTCCGCCGCCGACTGCGGCACGGCAGGCCCGCCCGCCGCAACGACTGGATCGAGGGCCGCCGTGTAGCGACCGGCTTGCGTGAAATCGGTGATCGTCAGCCGCCCGTCGCCCCTCGCGTCTCTCGGCGCACAATCAGCCCGTTGGAACTCGCTGCCGCCGCCCGTTTGATCGAGGCCGGCGACGAAACGTCCGATCTGCGTAAAATCCGTGATCGTCACTCTGCCGTTGTCACCATTTGGGCGCGGCGCGACATCGGCCTCGAAGCCGGTCGTGAATGTCACCGTCCCGGCGCTGAACGTAGCCGCGAGCGCATTCGCTCCCGCATCTGAAACGCCGCGCGCGACGGGTTGATCGCCGAAGCTGAGCGCGGTGTTGGAGACTGAGGTCTGTGCTGCTGTGAAGGTGACGACGACCACCTGCCGCCTGCCGGCGCTAAAGGTTTGACCGGGCGAGAGCGCCACCGCCAAGCCGAATCGCCCTTGCGCTGCTTGATTGTTGTTCGAGAACAACGCCGCGCCTGCCGCGTCGCTGCCGAGAACTGCTTGCGGATTACTGAGCAGCGTCGGCTCGAAATTCAAACTGAAGGCCACGCCGTTCTCGTTGCCTTGCGCCATCAACTCGATAGCCACACTGACTTGTGAGCCGGGCGCAGTCGTCGTATCGACGACGCGCACGATTCGCGATCCCGGTAACGGCGTCGGTGTGGGCATTGGAGTCGGGGTCGCTGTGGGTGACGGCGTTGGTGTCGCCGTCGGTGACGGCGTTGGTGACGGCGTTGGGGTGGGCGTCGGCACGGGAGCCAAACCATAGCGCACCACCGCGTTGCCAACCGTCATGTAAGCGAGCGCGCCGTCTGGGCGGACTGCGACATCGCGGGAATTGGCAATCGTGACGTTCAGCGGGTGGCAGAAGGCGTTGTTGAGGGCACTGGGGATGACCACTAGCGCACCGCTGCCGCCAATCCCACAGAATGAGTTACCATTCTGCCCCGTCGCGACATAGAAATTACCAGCCGCATCGACGGTCATCCCACGACTGGTAAAGTCCTGCCCGTTAAAAAGAACCGTCGGGGGAAGTCCCTGACCTTGCGAAAAGTCAGCCGAAAAAGCCACGGCCCGATCAACAGGTAATGAAGGTAAGCCGTCCAGCGGAAGCGTGGTGAGGACCAATCCCTGAGAGTTGACCGCGACCCCGCGCGTCAAATTATTGCCGTTCAGCGCGGCGGATTGGCGCGAAGAAATCAGCACCCGCGGAGTTCCCGGCTGTCCGGTGGAGGAAATGGGAATTCGCATCACGAAAGGAAAGGCGACGGAATTGCCGGCGACAAAAACATCTAACTGATTATTACGTCGCCAGAGGGCGATGTCGCCGTAGTTCGCTGAGCGAGTGTTAATCAACCCGCCGAAACCATCGACCCGACCGGAGGCGATGTCGTAGATGGCGCTGGTATCCGCCGTGATCTGCCGAAGGTCGAAGGCGGGTGTGATCTGCCCACTCGTCGGATTAATTAAGCCCACTTCACCTGTAGGTAACAAATCCCAGATGAGTCCCGTGGCTGGGTCCGTGTCCAAGTGGCCGATGCTCCCCACGGAAAGGAAATTGCCAATCGGAATTTGTGCGAGAACCGTCCCGTTTGGCGCGAACTTCGTGATCAGCGTCGAGTTGACGGCATCGGAACTGACGAAGATATTGCCACTACTATCTAAGGCCGCTCCGACGGGGGTGAGCAACTGAGCAAAGATGGTAGGCGACGGACCCGGCGTGGGTGTCGGCGTCGGTTGCGTGCTGGAAACCGTCGCGGTGACGGTGAAGGTGGCCGCGCCCGGTCCGACGTTGCCGACCGCGATGAAATACGTCCCGGCTTGCAGCGGCGGCGAACTGGCAGCGGTGATGGTAATCGACTCGCTGGTGGCCGAGGATTGGGCTCTGTGATCAGCGACTGGCTGCCCTTGCGAAGATATGACGATGCGCTGTCCCAAACGTGCGAAGAGATCGACGTTCTGATTACCGCTGAGATCGACCCGCAACTGACTCGCGCCGTTCGGGACTTGAATCGTGTATTGCGTCGGGTGGAGGACGGCCCCGCCGGGTTGCGGCGCAACGACTGCTCCCGTCTGCGGCACGCCGGACGTTAAGGCGACGGTGTCGCCGCCCGGCGGTGGCGTCGATGTCGGCGTCGGCGTCGGTGAGGCAGGGTCTAAGAAAGAGCGAATCAACGGGAAAAAAGCCGCGAATTGACCGTAGAAGCTAGTGTGGTTGTCGCCACAGCTTTGATTGACCGGGCCGCAACTGAGAGTCCCGACGAGAAAGGACGATCCGTTTTAGGTGTACCAAAGGCCGGAGCCGCTTGATCCCTGCTCGGTCAGGCCC
>JBOGOY010000770.1:0-2782 GCA_050748185.1 Pyrinomonadaceae bacterium | reverse complement strand
GCGTTGCAGGGTCTGTTGTCGCAGAGCGACGAAGAAGCGTTGAGGAAAGAAGAGACGAAAGAATCGCTCGACTTGATGTTGTGGGACGCCTGCCGGATGCAGGCGCGCTCCGGCCTTGACGATCTCGCGCAGCGCATCGAACCCGTCGCAGGTTGGGACGACCTCGTGCTCCCCGAAGCGCAACTGCAAACGTTGCGCGCCGTCGCCGCGCAGGTGCGCGCCCGTTCGCGCGTGTATGAAGATTGGGGATTCGCTGCGAAGGGCGGGCGCGGACTCGGCATCAGCGCGCTCTTCGCCGGGGCGAGCGGGACGGGCAAGACGATGGCGGCGGAAGTCGTCGCGCGTGAGTTGAGACTTGATCTGTACCGGATCGATCTCAGCCAAGTCGTCAGCAAGTACATCGGCGAGACGGAGAAGAATCTGCGGCGCGTGTTCGACGCGGCGGAGGAGGGCGGCGCGGTATTGCTCTTTGACGAGGCCGACGCGCTCTTTGGCAAACGTAGCGAAGTTAAGGACAGTCACGACCGCTACGCCAACATCGAGATCAGTTTTCTGCTGCAACGCATGGAAGCCTATAGCGGCCTCGCAATTCTGACGACTAATCTTAAGAGCGTCCTCGACACTGCTTTTTTACGGCGCATCCGTTTTGTGGTCCAGTTTCCGTTCCCGGACGCCGCGCAGCGCGCCGAGATTTGGCGACGCATTTTTCCAGAAAGCACTCCGACCGAAGGGCTGGATGTGAACAAGCTGGCGCGTTTGAACGTCGCGGGCGGCAACATTCGCAACATCGCGCTACACGCTGCTTTTCTCGCCGCCGACGCGGGCACGCCCGTCCGCATGTCACATTTGCTGCGCGCCGCCCGCGGCGAATACGCCAAACTCGAAAAGCCGCTCACCGACAGCGAAAGTCGTGACTGGATATGAAGCCGCCGAAGGTCGAACTGCATATCGAAGAATTGGTGCTGCACGGTTTCGCGCCCGGCGATGGTGTTGACATCGGCGCAGCCGTCGAGCGCGAACTAGCGCGTTTGTTTGCGGAGCAGGGCGTTCCGCCTTCGTTCATGCACGGCCTCGAAGCGACGCGCGTGAATGCCGGCGGCTTCAACGTCGCGCCGGGCGCTCAAGCGGAAGCCATCGGCGCGCAAGTGGCGCAGGCGATTTACGGAGGTTTAGGCGGGTGAACCGGCGTTTGCAAATTCAATCGTGGCATGCGTCCACGCCGCCTGTTTTGACACGCGCGCGGACCTCGCTCTTGCAACGCAAATGCGCTTGCAGCGGCGGCGCGCATGAATGTGCCGCGTGCGACGGGAAAAGTTCGGCTCTGCAACGCTCCTCGGCGAACCAATTCGCCCCTGCGGCGGCGGCGGCGGCGGTGCCGCCCATCGTGCATGACGTGTTGCGTTCGTCCGGCGCGCCGCTCGACAGGGCGACGCGCGCCCGGATGGAATCGCGCTTCGGACATGATTTCGGCAGAGTCCGGGTGCATTCGGACGAGAGAGCAACTGAGTCGGCGCGGGCCGTCCGAGCGCGGGCTTATACAGTGGGCCGCGACATCGTGTTTGGAGGGGGCCAGTACGCGCCATACACTGCAACGGGACAGCGTTTGTTGGCGCACGAGATGAGTCACATCCTCCAACAGCGCGGAACTAAATCGGATGCGCCGACGGCTTCCGCCCTGCACATTGGTCCAGCGGGTGACGCATCTGAAAGGGAGGCGGAGGCTGCGGCAAATCACGTCGCATCTCCCGCGCGGATGTCGGGGCAACATTTGATCGGAGAAGGAGCGCGCCTCCAACGCCAGCCCGACGAAGCAGGCACGCTAAGACAGCGCGATCCCATCACGGGACAGCGTGAGAGCGACCCGCTCCCGTACCGAGAGGCGATGGACGCGACCGAGCAGGGCCTCTATCAAGAATATCAACGCGACTGCGCCGGAGTAACGACTTTGAAAAGATTGGAACCCTTCGTCAGACCTCAAGACCCGGATGCAGACAGCGGGGCCGGCCAGTCTCTCGTTGACAGAACCGAGTATTCACCTCGCGAGATCGTGCAGCGGCTTGAACGTCGAGTGAAAGGTCTGCCTAACATCTTCAGGTTGAGGGAAGCCATCAAGGAAGAGATAAAACGAGACTCAAGCAAATCGTTTGACGAACGGGTGAAGGAAGAATCAGCGAACCCATTGGCGAAACGAATCAGAAAAAACTCTGACGAGAGAGAGTTGCCGATCAAGCTGCTGGTGTTCGACAAACAGTTTATCGAGCCGGAGTTCGGGCCGGATTATGCGTTGGGTTCGCTTGAAGACGAGTTGGTGAGAGCGAAATGTGAGTTGAGTAAGGCGCGTTGGGAATTCATCGTCGCCACACGTCGCGGTCGTGTGCCGGGGCGCATTCCACGAGGAAGATAAAAAAGTATGGAACGCGCGGCGGAAAATCTTCAGAGCCAGCCGAACGCTGCTAAACCGGAAAGCCGAACGGCAGCTTCCGGTCTGTTGCAACGCAAATGTGCGTGCGGCGGCGGCGGTTCGCCCGGACTTGCCGGCGAGTGCGGCGAATGCGGCAAGAAGCGTCTGCGGCTGCAACGCTTCTCCATCAGCGGACAGCTAACAACGAACAGTCGCCCGGCGCACGGCCACGCGGCCAACCATCACGCGATGCATAATGATGCCGCGAGTAATCATGCCGCGCGCGCTCAGGCGGCAAAC
Organism: Pyrinomonadaceae bacterium; assembly: GCA_050748185.1. Classification (GTDB taxonomy): domain Bacteria; phylum Acidobacteriota; class Blastocatellia; order Pyrinomonadales; family Pyrinomonadaceae; genus JACCRA01. The sequence continues at coordinate 81 of JBOGOY010000770.1, read as the reverse complement.
AAGCGCGCGACCGGTAGACAATCCGCAAACGTGAACGGCGCGGAGCAGGCCGAGCCCGCGGCGGCGGTATCGCCCATCGTT
>JBOGOY010000769.1:0-2784 GCA_050748185.1 Pyrinomonadaceae bacterium | reverse complement strand
ATCGAGAACCCCCTCAACTTCGTCAACAACTTCGCCTCGCTCTCCGTAGAACTCGTGGACGAGGCCTCCGGCGTGCTCGCGGCCCCAACGCTCACGCCGGAGGTCGCGGCGGAGGTGCGCGCGCTGCTGGCCGCCCTCCGGACGAACGCGGGGCGGATCGCCGAGCACGGCCGACGGGCCGACCGCATCGTGCGCGCGATGCAACTCCAGACCCGCGGCGGCTCCGGCGAGCACGCGGCGCACCATGCTTTTCGCCTGCTTCCGGCCGACTTTGCGGCTGCCCTTGCTGCCTTTCGCGGCAGACTTCTTCGTGGCGGACTTCTTCGCCGCCGACTTTTTCGCCCCGCCTTTCTTAGTCGATTTAGTGGCTTGGGCCTTGCCCGCCGCTTTCTTGGCGGTCACTTTGGCGGTCCCCCGCTTCGCGGCGGCCTTCTTGCCGCCGGCCGTTTTCTTGGCCGTCCCCTTCTTGGCCGCACTCTTCTTCGCGCCTGATTTTGCGGCCTGCGAAACCTTCGCAGATTTCTTGGCCGCCGGCTTTGCCTTCCCCTTGGTCCCTGCGCCGGTGGCTTTCTTGGCCGCTTTCTTCGTCGCCTTCTTGGTTGGCATCTGTTTTCTCCTTGCGCCGTGGGTTGTCGTCGGTACTGCTTATGTCGCACCTCTCTTAAACTAAACTTGCCGCGGGCGCAAGAAAATTATTATCCTCTGGCGCACCGAAGACAGAACTCGACTTGAAGCTCCACCAACTTCCGACCGCCCGGTGATCAGAATGAAGAGATCGATTTGGACGCGCGACCTCGGCCGGCGCGCCCGGCTGCCCACAAGCAGATGCCTGACTGCGGCCCTCGTCGCCTGCCTGCTCGCCCTTTCGGCAGTGACCGCGCAGCAGCCGCGGCCGTCGCCACAGACCGTGACGAGCGGCCGGCGCTACCCGCGCCTCGTCATCCGTAATGCCCTCGTCGTCGATGGCAACGGCACGCCCGCCTCCGGCCCGAAAGACATCGTGATCGAGGGCAACACGATCGCCGATGTGGTGGCGCTCGACCCGGTCGCGCTTCAGCGCGGCGAGGCGCGCCGCCCGGCCGGCGAGGTCGAGATCGACGCGACTGGCAAGTACGTCTTGCCCGGTCTGATCAGTATGCACGGCCACGTGCAGGAAGAACGCGGCGGCCAACCGCAACCGCTCGAATACGGGTTGAAACTCTGGCTTGCCTCCGGCATCACGACCGTGCGCGATGTGGGCAGCGACACACGGCGGACGCTCGCCCTCAAGCAGCAAAGCGCGAACAACGACATCGTCGCCCCGCGCCTTTTCGTCTATGCGGTTTACAGCCATCCGCCGCGCCCCCGCACGGCCGAGGAGGCGCGCGCCCGCGTCCGCGAGTTGAAGGCGTTAGGCGTTGACGGCCTGAAACTCTTCGACATCGACCGCGACCTGATGGTGGCGGTCTGGTCGGAGGCGAAGGCGCAGGGCTTAAGGATCGCGCACCACGCCGGCATCGCCGAAACTAACGCATGGGACGACGTGCGCCACGGCACCACGACCATCGAGCACTGGTACGGCATCCCCGACGCCGCGCTCGGCGCAGGGGTCCAATCCTTCCCGCCGTCTTATAACTACAACGACGAGGTCGATCGCTTTCGCTACGCCGGTCGCCTCTGGCGCGAAGCCGACTGGGACCGGCTGATGAAACTGTTCGACGCGATGATCGCAGCCGATGTCGCGTGGGATCCGACGCTCAACATCTACGAGGCGAGCCGCGACTTGCAGCGCGCTCAAGGGCAGCCGTGGTTCGCGGATTACCTGCACCCCGCGCTCGAAAATTACTTCCGCCCTGACCCGGCGCACCACGGCTCTTACTTCCTCGGCTGGACCACGACCGACGAGGTCTTCTGGAAAGAGAACTATCGGCTGTGGATGGCAGCACTGCGCGAGTTTGCGCGGCGCGGCGGCACCGTCTGCGTCGGCGAGGACGCGGGCTTCATCTACCAAATGTATGGCTTCGGCCTCATCCGCGAACTCGAACTGCAACAAGAGGCCGGCTTCCACCCGCTGCAAGTCATCCGTCATGCGACCGGCAACAACGCCCGCGTGCTCGGGCAGTCCGAACGCTTGGGGCGCGTCCGCCCCGGCCATCTCGCCGACCTCATCGTGGTCAACGGCAACCCGCTCGAAAATTTGAAAGTGCTCTACCCGACCGGCGTGGACGTAGTGCGAGACGGCAAGACCGTCCACACTGGCGGCGTCGAGTGGACCATCAAGGACGGCATCCCTTACCACGGCCCGACGTTGCTGGCCGAGGTTAAGGAGATCGTCGCGAAGGCGCGGGCCGCGCGGAAAGGCCGAAATACTGCGCGTTAAGAATATCCCCTTGGTCGAAGGCAAATGTTCAAACGCCCCCTTGAGAGCAGGGGGAGGGGGTGCATATTGTTCCTTCGTCGCCTAAAATAAATATTTAATCGGAGGTGAGATCGTGTCAGTCAAAGAACGGATTGTTGAAGACCTGAAAACGTTGAGTGAGACTGAACTGGAACAAGTCGAGAGGTATCTTGCATCTCTAAAATGCCGCACCGATAGGAGTCGCGCGCTCGACGAAGATCATCTGGCATCGCTCTACGCCGAGTTCGCTGAAGAGGATCGCGAACTGGCCGAACAGGGTATCGAAGACTACGTCATAAAGTTGGCGGACGAGGACGCGAGGTGACGGCGGCTGGGAGGGGCGAAGTCTGGTTGGCTAACCTTGATCCGACACGCGGCTCCGAGCAATCTGGCACGCGCCCGGTGCT
>JBOGOY010000768.1:0-2786 GCA_050748185.1 Pyrinomonadaceae bacterium | reverse complement strand
CCATGTCGGTCATCTTGGCGATCAGGGCGGCGGCCGAAGCGCCGGCGATGTAGGTGAGCGAGGTATAAAGGTAGTTATGCCGCCACGTGTGCCAGAATGGTTGACCGGAGCGGAGCGCGACCGTCAGCGCCACGAGGCCGGAATTAGAAGCGTACTGTGCGAGGGACATCACGCAGATGACGAAGATGAGCGTCGCGGAATTGGCGTATTCGGGCAGCAGCGTGATCGGCCCGAAGCAGAGGCGGAGCAGCGTCGCGGTGAGGAAGTAAGTGCCGGCCATCATCGCGCCGTTGAAGAAGTGGTGGCGCGGCTTGCGGCTGAAACGGAGCGAGGTGCAGAAGGCGTCCACACCGGCGACCAGCACCGCCGCCTCCCCGTCGAACAGCAGCATCGTCAGAAAGACGAAGGTCTCGGAAACCGTGACTTCGCTTTTGACTTGGGGGATTTTAACTTTGAGGCGAGAGCCGAGGCCGACCGTGACAAGGGCGAGGAACCAGAAGCGGTAGTTGAGTTGCTCGAACTGGAGATGCCAGAGCGAGACCGCCCAAGCCGTGACCCCGAGCGCGATCACGCCCCAGATGAGTGGCTCAACTAAACGTTTTCTATGCTCACTGTCCATCGCCAAAACAATCGCGCTCAGGTGCCGGAAAACAGACCGGAAGTGAAGGTGTGAAAGCGAGGGCAAGAATGCTCTGCGACATATGCCCTCCAACCTGTAGCAAGCAACATACCGGCCGCGCGCGCCCGTCTCAGGCCGAATTTGCCGGAAAAATGTGAGTCCGCTGATGCTCGCTCGCGGTCACGCCCGCGTCGGAGCGGTCAAACTGGCGGCGCGTGTCGCCAAATTGACTGACGCGCCGAAATGTCGTTCAGGGCTTGTGAGTGCAAGTTGTGAGACGGCCGGCGACGGGCCGCGCCGTCGCTCGTGAAGCTAACTGCTGATGGATGCCGAGGGCGGGACTCGAACCCGCACGGCCTTACGGCCAACGGATTTTCTTACCACTACGGCTTTCGCCGCCCCCGGCGATTGCGGATTTCGGATTGCGGAATGCGGATTCAAGAGCAAAGACTTGTTCTCAAAATCCGCAATCCGCATTCCGCAATCGAAAGGGTTTGTGGTCTGGACGATGCCTTCTCCATGCGCCACTAAGAAAGTGATGTTTAGGAGGGAGCCGTCTCGTCTCTACACTTTACCAGTTCAATGACGGTAACGCATGAACGGCGGCGGGTGACCAGATAATGCTTATTCCTGCCTGTCACTTGTCACTCGTCACCTGTCACTGATGGAAACTGGCCTTAGCTCGGCGTTGCCAGTAGCCTCGAAAGGCTGTTGAGGTTTCGCCGACTTTGACTCCATTCACGTCAGGGTTTCCCGGCTGGCGTGCTCAAATAAATAAGTCCGCTGCGTCTGCCATTTCGCCACCCCGGCATCACACGGGCAAAAAGATAACACGGCGGGCGGCGACAAACCAACTGCTTCCACAACGCGCGGGCCGGTGTTAAACTCGGACCGCACGAGCGACCCGGCAAGTCTCAAATTTACACAGGCCATGACTGAAGAGAAAGAGATTTTCCACCGCCACATCCAGCGCGCGGGCCTCAAACGGACGGCCCAGCGCGATCTGATTCTCGACGTATTCCTGCGAACCGAAGAGCACCTGTCGAGCGAAGACCTCTACCGTCTCGTCCAGCAGGAAGACCCGGAGATCGGCCAGACGACCGTCTACCGCACGCTCAAACTGATGACCGATGCGGGTCTGGCGCGCGAGGTGCGCTTCGGCGACGGGCGGACGCGCTACGAGCACAACTACAAACACCCGCACCACGATCACCTGATCTGTACCGAGTGCGGCAAGACCATCGAGTTTGTCTCGGAAGAGATCGAGCAACTTCAGGAAGCCATCGCCGCCCGGCACGGCTTCGAGCCGACACATCACACGCTGCGCATGTTCGGCATTTGCGCCGACTGCCTGCGATTGGCGGGGAGCCACCGCCGCGACGAGACGACCGCCGCGCCGCGCGTCCGTTTCGCCACCGCTCCCAGCACGAGTTAAGGAAGGCTGTCCGTGATCCGTTGTTCCAGCGGTGGTCCGGCTGATGCATTCAGGGGCGGCTTGAAGTAGCCCGGTTCAAGCAACGGACGACGAATTACGGACCACTAACAACGGACAAAGGTGAAAGATGAGTGTTAACGTCGAGTTTGTATCCGAAGGACTGCAAGGCGTCGTCGCCGAGGGGACGTACTTGTGGGACACGGCGAAGCGTCTGGGAGCGCGCCTGCCCGCCGACTGTGAGGGGCGGGGCGAGTGTGACACGTGCGCCGTCATCGTCCGCGAGGGCGCGGGGCTGCTCTCGGAACTGACAGAGGCCGAGCGCGAACGCCTGAGCCCTGAACGACTCGTGGCCGGCGAGCGGCTGGCGTGCCAAACGAAGGTCCTCTTCGCCGGCGATCTCAAACTCGAACCGGTGCCCATCGAGGAAAGGGAGGAGACCGTGGAAGAAACGAAAACTGAGTGGCGCGAAGAGTTCAGCAAGATGCCTCTGCAACAGAAGCTGACGACACTGGTCGAACTCGAAGCCCTGACCGCCTACCAAACCTTCAAAGCCGTCGGGGATTTCTCGTCCTCCCTGTTCGAGAAAGGCGTGGACGTGATCGCCAGCTTCGGCCGGGCGCGCGAACGCCGCCAGCGCGAGAACCATCGCCCGGCGGAACACCGCGCAGCGACCGACGACGGCAAATAGGTTAGGTCAGAACCGTGAGCGGTAGCCAGCGGGTGGCTATATAC
>JBOGOY010000767.1:0-2793 GCA_050748185.1 Pyrinomonadaceae bacterium | reverse complement strand
GCCTTTCTCGACTGGCTCTCCTGTCAGGCATTCAGCTTTTGAACTTTTTCTTCCTGAGCAGCGTGCGTAGTTTCATCCGGGCCTTGTGCAGTTGCGACTTCGAGGTGCCGACCGAGCAGCCCAGCAGCCGCGCGATCTCCTCGTGCTCGTGCCCCTCAATGTCGTGCAGGACGAACACCGTGCGATAGCCCGGCGGCAACTGCGCGATGGCGCTGTTCAAAGCGATCCGATCCACCACCGGCATCCGCGAAGGATCCTCGGTCCCGCGCACGATTTGGACGGGCGTCTCGCCCTCCTCTGTAGTTTTCTCGGAGCGGGTGCTGGCCTTACGAAAATGCATCAAGACCTGATTGACCGTCATCCGGTGCAGCCACGTCGTAAAGGCCGAATCGCCGCGAAAGCTCCCGATCTTACGGAAGAGTTGGATGAAGACCTCTTGGGCGAGGTCTTCGGCCTCGGCCGAATTCTGCGTCATCCGCAGGCACAGGGAATAGACCCGGCGGTTATGGCGCGCATACAACTGCTCGAACGCCGCCATGTCGCCGCCCGCCGCCGCTTGCGCCAGCGCGTGGTCGGTTGCCAGCGCGGGCGCGACTTCAACCGCCGCCGTGCGTTTGAGTTTAGCTGTTAAGGGGATGGTCAAAACGTCTGTGCTCATCGAGGGTGAAATGAGCAAGCGCGGTGCCACAGAAAGCAGGCTAAATGCTTGGAAAATCAACGCTTTTTCGTAAGGGGGATGGGGCAGGTGTGACGATTTAAGGCAACCTTTGACGCAAAGCGTGTAGTAGGCTGTGGACGATTTCAGGATTGTGCCGTGGTTGGCAAACGCCGAAAGGCAGCCTCTCGGGCGAGCGCGTCAATGTTCACGTCGGTAAAAAACAGCCTTCAGGTCGGCGTCGAGTTCTCGCGCGCCGCTCTGCCGGAAGCCGTGGAGGAATTCGGCGGGCATGAAAGTATCGGCGTCTTCGACCGAGAGAGGGATTTCAGTCACGACCCAGCGCTCGATCTCCGGCAGGAAGCTTTGATAGAGCTGTTCGCCGCCGATGACGTAGAGATCGCAGGAGAGGTAAGGCAGCAGAGAAAGCACCGAAGTCTTGTCGCGCAGCCAGAGGACGCCGGGCTGCGTCTCGGCCTCAGGGGTTCGGCTGAGGACGACGTTCAGGCGGTTGGGCAGCGGGCGCTTCAGCGAGGCCCAAGTGCGCCGGCCCATCACGCAGACGTGGCCGACCGTCTGCTCTTTGAAAAATCTGAGGTCGGCCGGGTAGTGCCACGGAACCCGGCCGCCCTTGCCGATCGCGCCGCTGCGATCCACCGCGACGATGCCGATGATGGCCATGCTCGATTCGTCTCAGACCGCGACCGGGGCCGTGATCTTGCCGTGCGACTGGTAGTCGACGAGATTCAGGTGCTCGTAACGAAAATTCAGCAAGCCTTCCAGCCCGCGCAGTTCACCTTGCGGGTCGTTGATTTCAAGTCGGGGCAGCGGCAGCGGCTCGCGCGACAGCAGTTCTTCGACTTGTTCGAGGTGATTCAGATAGATGTGGTAGTCGCCGAGCGTGTAGATGAATTCGCCGACCTCCAACTCGCACACGTGCGCGAGCATGTGCGTCAGCAGCGCGTAGGAACTGAGGTTGAAAGGCACGCCGAGGAAAGCGTCCGCCGAGCGTTGAAAAAGTTGGCAGTGAAGTACACTTTCTCGCTCGACTTTGAATTCACACAGGGTGTGACAAGGTGGGAGAGCAACTAGCTCGGCGGCTCGCGGATCCCACCCGGTCACAATTAGGCGGCGAGAGTTGGGATTGCGCTCAATCGTCTCGACGAGCCGCGCGATCTGATCGACGCCGTTGCGCTGCGGGTAATCGCCGCCGAACGAGCGCCAGAGATAGCCGTAGGTGGGGCCGAGATCGCCCTCCGCGCGCCCGAAACGGCTGGTGTGCTCAAGATCGGCCCATTCGGCCCAGATGTCCACGCCGCGCGCGCGCAAGTCTTTCTCATTTGTGCTGCCAGAGAGAGTCCAGAACAATTCTTCGGCGACCCACCTGAAGGGGACACGCTTGGTCGTTACGATGGGAAAGCCTTCGCGCAGGTCGAAACGGGTCTGGTACCCGAAGTGTGAGATAGTGCCGACGCCGGTTCGATCTTCGTGGCGCGTGCCGTGTTGGAGGATGGATTTGAGCAAATCCTGATACTGTCTCATCGGCTCTGGAAGCGTTAAAATCGGGTTGACGAACAACGCAGCATCTTACAGGAGCCGGCGCGGGAAAAGGAAACGATGGCGATCCGGAAGATTGTGGAGCACCCGGCGAAGGTGTTGGGGCAGGCGGGCGAGCCCGTAACAGCTTTTGACGAAGACTTGAAAACGCTCGTCGCCGACATGTTCGAGACGATGTACGACGACGGCGGCGTCGGTCTCGCGGCGCAGCAAATCGGGCTCGCCCTCCGGCTCTTCGTGATGGATTGCGAAGGTCTCAAACTCGTCGCCGCCAACCCGGAAATCATCAGCGCGGAGGGCGAGCAATTAGCCGACGAGGGGTGTCTCTCGGTCGGCAAGGTCCACGCGCCTTTGAAGCGCGCTCAGCGCGCGACGCTGCGGGCGCAGGACGAGCACGGCGAGTGGTTCGAGCGCGAAGCCGAGGGGCTGGCGGCGCGCTGCTTCCAGCACGAGACGGATCACTGCGACGGCCGTCTCTTCATCAACCGCCTCTCACCCTTAAAGCGCAGCATGGTCCTCAAACGTTTCCAGAAGCAAAGGAAGTGGGACTGAAATTAAGTGCGGAATGATGAGTGATGAAT
>JBOGOY010000766.1:0-2795 GCA_050748185.1 Pyrinomonadaceae bacterium | reverse complement strand
GCCACTCGTCACTTTCCTTTTGAGGTGTACATCATGTCCGATACCAGAGAAGCCGTGATCATCAGCGCCGTGCGGACGCCGACCGGCAAGTTTCAGGGAGCCTTAAAGAATTTCTCCGCGCCTGAGTTGGGCGCGTTGGTCGTGCGCGAGAGCGTGCTGAGAGCGGGCGTCCGGCCCGAAGATGTGGACGAAGTGATCATGGGTTGCGTCATCCAAGCGGGCGTCGGGCAGAACCCGGCGCGGCAGGCGGCTTTGAAGGGCGGCATCCCGTTCGGCGTCTCGGCCGTCACGGTCAATAAGGTCTGCGGCTCGGGGCTGAAGTCGGTGATGATGGCTTCACAGGCAGTCAAACTGGGCGACGCCGAGATCGTCGTTGCGGGCGGCATGGAGTCGATGAGTAACGCGCCGTACCTGTTGCAGAAGGCGCGCGAGGGCTATCGCCTCGGCAACGGCGCGCTGGTGGACGCGATGATTCACGACGGCCTGTGGTGCGCCTTCGAGAACTATCACATGGGCAACACCGGCGAGGTCGTGGCCGAGCGTTATCAAGTGACACGCGAAGAGCAGGACGAGTACGCCTTGAACTCACACCGCAAGGCCGCCGCCGCGACGAAGGCCGGCAAGTTCAAGGACGAAATCCTGTCCATCGAGATTCCGCAAAAGAAGGGCACGGCCCTCGTCGTGGACGTGGATGAGCCCATCCGCGAAGACACTTCGGTTGAGGCGCTCGCGAAGCTGAAGCCGGCGTTCAGAGAAAGCGGCACGGTGACGGCGGGCAACGCGCCGGGCGTCAACGACGGCGCGTCGGCCGTGGTCGTCACGTCGCTGGAGCGGGCGCGCGCGCTCGGCGTCGAACCGCTGGCGCGGATTGCGGCGCAGGCAACTTCGGGCATTCAGCCGGAGCTGGTGATGATGGCCCCGGTCGAAGCCGTCCGCAAAGTGGTCAAAAAAGCCGGCTGGTCCCTCAACGAAGTCGATCTCATCGAGTTGAACGAGGCGTTCTCGGTGCAGGCCATCGCGATCATGCGCGAGTTGGAATTGGACCCGACGAAAGTTAACGTCAACGGCGGCGCGGTCGCGCTCGGACACGCCATCGGCCAGTCGGGCTCGCGCCTGCTGACGACGATGCTCTATGAAATGCGGCGACGTAACGCCCGCCGCGGCGTCGCGGCCCTCTGCCTCGGCGGCGGCAACGCGGTCGCGATGGCGGTCGAGCGGTAGCTAGGTGGAGGTCAGAGGTCAGTTTGAAGCATTTTAGCTTTACCGATCCCTGACCTCTGACCTCTGACCGTTATGACTATCGAAGAACACAACAAGGCGCTCGGCATCTCGCATTTGGTTTATGGCGGGCTCAACTTTCTGTTGGTGCTGGGCGTGATGGCCTTTTTTCTGTTCGCGTTGCTGGTGAATGAAGGAGCCAGTCTGTCACAGCCGGCGGTCGTGCTGGCTCTCGGTATTGCCTTCGTCGTCCTGAATCTCTTCCTGACCATCCCGCACCTGTTGGCCGGCTATGCCATTCTGAAGCGCAAGTCTTGGGCGCGCGTCATCGGCATCGTCTCGGCGGTGCTGGCGGCGATCAACATCCCGCACGGGACGGCGCTGTGCGTCTATACGATGTGGTTCTTTTTCGGTGAAGGTGGGCGCAGGTATCAGAGCGACTGGGAGCCGGAGTTTCGCTACTCGCTGAAAGATGCGCCGCCGCCGCCCGTCTACGCCGACTGGTTCCTTAACCGCGACAAGGCCAGCCGCCGAGAGCACGAATTCGCGCCACCCCCGCAGCCGCCCGACTGGCGCGGCTGAAAACAGCGCTCCCACACAGAGCCAGAAGATAAATGCCGCAGGAATTCATCAATCAGAAGACGGGAGATCGTTTGCCTTGAACGGAATCATCGGAGTTGTGGGCGGGGGGACGATGGGCAACGGCATCGCGCAGACGGCCGCGCGCGCCGGCTACCGCGTCGTGTTGCGCGATGTGCAGGATTCTTTCCTTGAGCGCGCCATGACGGCCATCGAACGAAGCCTCCAGCGCGACGTGGATAAAGAGCGTCTGAAGGAAGAAGAGAAGCGCGAACTCGTCGGACGTATCCGAACGACCACGGACATGGGTGCGCTCGCCGAAGCCGAGTTCGTCATCGAAGCCGTGACCGAGAATCTGGAAGTTAAGTCGGAAATCTTCCGCGCGCTCGACGGCATTACCAAGCCTGATGCGATCCTCGCCTCGAACACTTCGTCGATCTCGATCACCAAACTCGGGTCTGCCACACGGCGGCCGGATAAAGTGATCGGGATGCACTTTATGAATCCGGTGCCCGTGATGAAACTGGTCGAAGTGATCCGGGGTATCGCCACCTCGGACGAAACCTACGAGCGCACGCGGCAACTCACGGAGCAGTTGGGCAAGACCGCGCTCGAATGCCACGACTCGCCCGGCTTCGTCTCGAATCGCGTCCTGATGCCGATGATCAACGAGGCGATCTTCGCGCTCCATGAGGGCGTCGCTTCGCGCGAGAGCATCGACGGCATCATGAAACTCGGGATGAATCACCCGATGGGGCCGCTCACGCTCGCCGACTTCATCGGCCTCGACGTGTGCCTCGCCGTCATCAACGTGCTGCATACGGAACTGGGCGATCCCAAATACCGTGCCTGCCCGCTTCTTAAACGCTACGTTGACGCCGGCTGGCTCGGGCGCAAAACCGGCCGCGGATTCTATGAATACCAGTGACAGATGACGAGTGACGGGTGACAGGATAAAACTCTTCTTTCCTGTCACTCGTCACTCGTCACTCTTTTTC
>JBOGOY010000765.1:0-2800 GCA_050748185.1 Pyrinomonadaceae bacterium | reverse complement strand
CTCGAAGGCCGCGACGACGATGCGCTCGACGCCCTTGCGCGTGTTCAACTCTTCCTGCGTCGCGATCTCGTCGGGCGTGCCGCGCTTCAGGAAACCGCCTGCGCCGCAATACGCGCCCTCTGTGTTTTCGCGAAAGACGACGAAATCAATGTCTTCGACGGTGCGCCCGCGCAGTGGCGTCAGGCGCTCGTCGAGCAGACGGACGGGTCGGAGGTTGATGTAGAGATCGAGCCCGCGCCGCATCCCGAGCAGGATGTCTTCGGCGTGTTTGTTTGAAGGCACGCGCGGATCGCCGAAAGCCCCGGCCAAGATCGCGTCGAAGTTGGCCGAGAGCATCTCCAAGCCCCCTTCGGGCATCGACACCCCGTCGCGCAGGTAGCGGTCGGCTCCCCAGTCGAAGTGCTCGAATTCAAGTTCGACGCCGTGCGTCTGGCGCAGAAGTTCGAGCGACCGGACGGCCTCTCTCACTACCTCCGGCCCGATCCCGTCGCCGCCGACGACGGCGACGCGCTTCACAGTCCGCTCCATCAATACCCCTTAGTGAATAGTGACGGGTGATAAGAAGAGCACAGCTTTTGATCTCGTCACCTGTCACCTGTCACTGTTCACTCTCTCATCGTGTTCGGCCCGCGATCCGAAGGCGAGGTGGCCTCGACGACGGTCGCCTCTTCCAGAATCTCCAACGTGTACGGCTCGTTCGCGGGCACGCAATAGCTGTCGCCTTGCCGCACCTCGAAGGCGTGCCCGTTCAGCGTCACGCGCAACGCGCCTTCAACGACATAGGCCACATACTCGTAGGGGTTCGTGTGCTCCGGCTTGCTCGTGCCCGCCGGCTCGCGCTCCCACAGGCGCAGGGCCATCTGCCGACCGTTGACCAAAAGCTTCTCGCCCCGCTCGCCACTTGCCGCGTGCTCGCCACGGACCGACACCGTCTCGGGATGACGCTGCATCTTCGCCTGCTCTGCCATATAAATCTCTCCCTCTCTGCTGATGGAAATTGGACTTGAGCCTAACAGTAAGGGACAAGCGCGACGAAGGGGATGCGAACTTGTCATGATTCTTTTGCGATCGCGTTGGCCCGGACAGATTAGCCATGAAAGACACGAAGAAAGGATACTAACCTTACTTTGCTTTGTTGGCTCTCTCTAAAATCTGAGGAATGTCATCAGGGCGTCTGGAAACCGCCGGTTCCGGGTGCCACTGTCCAAACCCGCCATGCTGATTGACGGCGCGCACCCACTCGCGCATGGCTTCGCGTTTCACCTTGTCTTTTTGGTCTTCCTCACCTTTTGTTTCAATGACGAGGATTTCGTCGTTAGACAGTTGAGCCAAAAAGTCCGGGCGGTATTTGTGTTGGCCTCCGTCGAAAATGTAACGGATTTCAAACCCCAGATGATCGTTCTTGACCCACGCGGCGACATGCGGGCTTCTGTCGAGATGGAGCGCGGTCGTGCTTTCCCAGCGGCTATCGCAGACGCAAAAATTGATGTGCGATTTTTTCGTGTGGACAAAAGGCTTGCTGGTGTCCCACGCTTTCATGTCCCCCGTCGAGATGATCGGTTGATGAGTGTCAACAATCAATTCGTATGATTCGACGTTCTCCTGTTGAATGAACGGGGCCAGATGATTGACCACCGCCGCGGCGTTGAGCCTGACCAGAACCTTCTTCCGCTTGTCTTCCAAGCCGAACATCGGCGGAGAAATTTCCAGCTTGTCCGAATGGATGAAGTTTTCGACGACGGGGACAAGTTGAGTGAAGAGAGAGTTCAAGTCGCCTTTCCAGTCGGTTTCCATCCGCCTGAAGATGTCGAGCGTGGCGCGGAAGATACTGCTTTGCAGGCGCACCTGACTGTAAATCTTTTCCAAGTCGATTTCAGCAAGGCGCGTGACATCGTGTTTGCCTTCGATGACGGGCGCGAGTTCGGCAATCTCGCGGGTGTCGTAGGCGTTGAGCGTGAGGGGCGCGACCTTGTTCAAGTCGAGTTTCAGCACGGGCTTGAACTTGTTTTCGATCCGCACGACGTTGGGAAAGCGAATCTCAAACTCGACCTTTTCCGCCAGAGGCTGAATGCGCTGTTTGGGCGCGGAAACTTTAACCTCACTGTCTTTGGGCGATTCGTGGGGCATGAAGGCGAACGGCACGCCGAAGATGTTGACGTATTCGGGAGTGAAGAAACCCTGCTCGTCGGTGTCGTAGGAAGTGCGCCGCAACCCGCGGCCGACGACTTGCTCGCACAGAAGCTGGCTCGAAAAAGCGCGCAAGCCCATGATGTGTGTGACGGTCTTGCAATTACCGAGAATGACTATTTTCCCATTGCGTTTCGTTACTATCGTTGAATTTTGATTACGGACACACCAAACGACTTCGGACGGCTGAGGTTCCTCGAATACGATTCTTGTTGCTCTGAGATCGTGCGGTTGACTGACTATCCATCTTTTATCACGCACACTGACGCGATACATCAACTTCCCAGATTTGAGCAGCCTCTGACTGTAGCTTGCTGACAATCCGCGTTCGACTGCCATTTGCGTGAAAGCGTCAGCCTGTTCTTTTAGATTGCACCACAACCAACCTGATTTATTACCTTGACGTTCGCCGTCGCCTTTCAATAGCTCTTCCCAAAAAATTAAGAATTGCCTTTTGGTCATTCTGTGAAGAGACGCGGCCACGGATTTATCAAGATATTCACGGTATTGATTCCACCCATTACGTTGCAAAGTCCCTGAATGAGTTCCCTTCGGGATTCTAACAACGTGAAAAGGTTTAGAATTAAGATAAGAATCTTTACCCGGACTAACC
>JBOGOY010000764.1:0-2806 GCA_050748185.1 Pyrinomonadaceae bacterium | reverse complement strand
GGCAGATGTTGCCCGACATGCGCTCGCGGATTTCGGCGTCAGTGAGTTTGATTCGTCCCGCGCCCCGCACATCGGGCGTGACGTGGCTCGCCATGTTCTGCCGCACTTCGTCGAGCAGGGCGACTGCCGAGCAGATTTGGCCGGGCGTGCAATAGCCGCACTGAAAGCCGTCCTGCTTGATGAAGGCGGCCTGTACGGGGTGCAACTCTTCTCCGCGCGCAAGGCCCTCGACGGTTGTGATCTGACTTCCGTCGTAAACGGCCGCAAGCGCAAGGCACGAGTTGATGCGGCGGCCTTCGACCAGCACCGTGCACGCCCCGCACTGCCCGTGATCGCAACCCTTCTTCGTGCCGGTCAGACCGAGGTTCTCGCGCAGCAGGTCGAGCAGGGTGGTGCGCGGATCGAGCCGCAGGCTCGTGGGCGTGGCGCGCGAGGCAACTCCGGGACTGACGCCCCGTGATCGACCGCCGCCGGCAACGTGCCAAACCCAACGCTCACCGCGCGTCTCCCTTCTCGCGCTGCGCGCAAACCCTCGGCGGCCGAGAAGTCTTACGCGGCCGTCTATTGCAGAGGTCGAACGTGAGGGGATTCGATTAAATGGAATGTTCCGTATAAACGGCGGACGTTACGCATTTGTAAACGGCGCGTGCCAAAAACTTGCCGTAAGTTTTTTATTTTTTTGGAGGGAAGATTCGTGCGGGCGCGCGACGCCTCAATTTTTACCCACCGCGCCGGCACGAGCGAAAGCATCGCGCGGCGGCACGGCCTAAACCGAGGCCATCGGCGCGACCGGGCTGAGGCGCAGGTCGGCGTGATTTTCCTCCACACGGCGCAGGTGCCATTCGCTGCGAAAGAGCAGCACGGGCCGTCCCAAGTTGTCCTGCGCGGTGAAGACTTCAAAGAGGCGATCCGCCGCACGCAGGGCGTCCCAACCGTCGGCCACCCAGCGCGCCGCCGTGTACGGCAAAGGCTCAAGGCGCGTCTCCACCCCGTACTCCGTATTGAGACGGAACTGTACGACCTCGAACTGCAACTGCCCGACGGCGGCGAGAATCGGTTCCTGCGTGCCGGCGTCCACAGGCCGCAGGATTTGCACCGCTCCTTCCTCTTCAAGCTGCGCCACGCCCTTCTGAAATTTCTTCGCCTGCGCCGGATTCGGATTCCGCAAGTTCGCAAACAACTCCGGCGAAAACGAAGGGATGCCGGGATAGACCAACCGCGGCCCGGTGTGAATAGTGTCGCCGATGGCGAAAGCGCCCGGATTGTTAAGGCCGATCACGTCGCCGGGGTAAGCCTCTTCGACCGACTCGCGCTCCTGCGCGAACAGTTTCTGTGGCCGCGTGAGGCGCACCTGCTTTCCCGTGCGGGCGTGCGTCACCGTCATGTCTTTCTCGAACTTGCCCGAGCAGACGCGCACGAAGGCGAGGCAGTCGCGATGCCGCGGATCCATGTTGGCCTGCAACTTGAAAACGAACCCGGAGAACTCTGGATAAGAAGGCTCGATCACGCCGATACTACTGTCGTGCGCGCCGGGAAGCGTGGCGAATTCGAGAAACGCGCGTAAGAATTGTTCCACGCCGAAGTTGGTGATGGCGCTGCCGAAAAAGACGGGCGTCAGATTTCCGCGATGGACGGCCGCCAGATCGAAGGCCGCGCCCACCCCGTCGAGAATTTCCAAATCCTCTTTCAGTTGCCGCACGAGGGCCGGCGAGACGGACGCCTCAAGCCGCGGGTCGTCTAACCTGACGGTCGTCTCGATAGCCTGCTGTCGCCCCTGTTTGTGCCGCTCGTAGAGGTGGACCAGACCGGTGCGCCGATCATAGACGCCGCGAAAATCTTCGCCCGCGCCGACGGGCCAGTTGATGGCATAGACCGTCAAGCCCAGTTCCCTCTCTATCTCGTCGAGCAGTTCGAGCGGGGCGCGGCCCGGCCGGTCGAGTTTGTTGACGAAGGTGAAGGTCGGCAACGAACGCAGGCGGCACACCTCGAAGAGTTTGCGCGTCTGCGCTTCGAGACCTTTGGCGGCGTCAATCAGCATCACCGCGTTGTCGGCCGCCGCCAGCGTGCGATAAGTGTCTTCGCTAAAGTCTTGGTGGCCCGGCGTGTCGAGCAGGTTCAGGTGAAAGCCTTCGTATTCAAACTGTAAGACCGTCGAGGTGACGGAGATTCCGCGCTGCTGTTCCATCGCCATCCAATCAGAGGTGGCTTGGCGGCGCTGAGTCCGCCGGTTCTGCACCATCCCGGCCTCTTGGATGGCTCCGCCGTAGAGCAGCAGTTTCTCCGTCAGAGTGGTCTTGCCGGCGTCCGGGTGGGAAATAATGGCGAAGTTGCGGCGGCGCTCGACCGCTTGGTTGATTTCAGCTTGTAAGTCAATCATCTGGATTCTCAGCAATATCTAGAACAAAAACACACCGCGGCTTCATGCCGGGCGACGCATTAAGAAGGAATCAAGGTCATAAAGGTTGCAGCCAGCCGCCCGAAAGCGACCGTTTAATATATATCATTCACGCGCGGCTCGTCGGAACCGCAGGAGTCGCAATTTAGGTGATGCTTCAATTCGGCAGGCTTTTTTTAAGCATTGATGACGCCTTCAATCTGCGATAAGCTCATCAGCCATGATGCGCCCGCGCATAGTTAAGATAATCGCAATCATACTCACTCTCATCGTCGCCATAGGTGCGGCGTTGGGATTAGACGTTATTTCCGGGTGGATGATTACTGACGCCTTCTTCTCCGATCCGCCGCCCCACACTCTCAACTTCTGACTCGTCCCGTTCGGACTTTCATCTGACCTCTCACGCCACCT
>JBOGOY010000763.1:0-2813 GCA_050748185.1 Pyrinomonadaceae bacterium | reverse complement strand
CCCATGAGCGGTTGCAGGTAGGCGTTGACCGCGACCGTCGAAGTACGCTCGTACTCTCGGTACTCCGGCAAAATTTCGTGCGAGACCGAGAGCGGCACGCCGAGTGACGCGAGAGCCCGCGTGATGCGTCGTTCGTGCTCAGAGCGAACGAAAGAGAAGAGCAGGCACACGGCGACCGCTTCGACGCGCGCGCGGCGAAGCCGCTCGACGAGTTGCTCTAAGTCTGCGTCCGACAGTTCTTCCAACACCTCGCCCGACGCGCTGACGCGCTCGCGCGCGCCGAGGCGCAAGCGTCGGGGGACCAACGGCGGCGGCTTCACCGCCTCCAGATCGTAGAGCGCGGGTCGCGCTTGCCGCCCAATTTCCAACACGTCCTCGAACCCGGCGGTCGTCACCAGCGCGCACCGCGCGCCGCGCCGCTCCAACAGGGCGTTGGTCCCTACAGTCGTCCCGTGGACGACTTCAATCTCTCTCACCGTCGCCCCCGTCTCTTCCGCGATCCGCCGCAAGCCTTCAGAGATCGCGCGCGACGGATCGTCCGGCGTCGAGGCGAGCTTGAAAATGTGCAGTTGATGATTCTGGTGAAAGACGAAATCCGTGAACGTCCCGCCCGTGTCCACGCCGACCCTCACGCCTCGCGATCTTTTTTGTTGGTGTCGGCTCATTTCTCTGTTCAAACACGTCAGTGGCGGCAGAAGATCACTTCTCTGACTTGAACGTTAAATACCAATACAGGGCGATTTCTTCCGTATGCGGAGCCTGACCCTGATAGAGCAGGCGGTCGAATCCGCCCAGTTCAAATCCACACCGTTGATAGAGTAGGCAAGCAGCGACGTTGTTGTTCTGGGTTTCCAACATCATCCCAGACAGTTGTTTATCTTGAGCCCATTGTACCGCTTGCTGGATGAGCGCCCGCCCGACGCCGCGCCTTCTGAACTCGACGTCAACGACAATATCTTCGACGTAGGCGTAATGATTCCAATTCCGCCGCAGCCTGATCTGCCCGCCGATGGTTCCGTCCACGTAAGCGAAAAAGATCGTCCTGTCCGGGCTGTCGATGTACGTACTATGATCTATTGTCTCCACCGGGTATCGCTTCTGATACGGTGTAGTGTTGACGGTCGTGAACTGAATAACGTTGTTCTTAGCGGCGAGAATGAGCTTTGCGTCGACAGTGAAAGTGCCATCGCATTTTTCGCCGTCAGGAAGATTGTGCTGGCTTATTTGCCGGATCGCGATCTCCATCACGCCTGCCTTTGCTCCCCGTCGTCGGGTTTGACACTGCCCGGCTTCGCCCAACACCCGCTCTCACGCGAGCGGCGGGCGGCGTCGAGGACGAGTTGAGTCTGGTGGCCGTCGTCGAAGTTGGCCGCGCCTTCGACCGCGCAAGCGGCGGGCGGCGTCGAGCGCGCGAAGCCGGCGCCGATGACGCTGATGTTGGTAGTCTCTTTGCTCACGTTGGTCCCCATCCTGATTTAACGTCAGCCTACTTTCCTGTTGCCGCCGCGTGGTTCAGGCCGCGCCAGTCGCCCGATTGGATGAAGCTGGCCCAGTAAAACGGGTGGCCTCGCCCCTCTGCCCGCGCCTTGCCGCCGAGCGCCTCGTTCAGCCCCCGCTGCCCACCACCACCACCACCGCCGCCACCGCCGCCTTTGAGCATCTCCAACTGCACCTGCCGCAACGCCTCGGTTCGCCCCTCGCCAGCCTGCAAACGCCTGTAGTACGCCACCATCAAATCGCGCGTCGCCGCGTCCGACACTTGCCACAAACTCATCACCTGCGACTCCGACCCGGCCAACACTAAAGCGCGCCGCAGGCCGTACACCCCCTCGCCGTTTTCGACCTTGCCGAGCCCCGTCTCGCAGGCCGAGAGGACGACGAGCTTGGTCCCCCAGAGATTCAATCCCGTGGCTTCGAGCGCGGTCAGCACCCCGTCTTCGCCCCCGGCGCTCTGCCGGGCGTTGGCCCCCGCCAGCGCAAGGCCGGAACGCAACAGCGGATTCTCCGACGGCGTCTCCGGCGGATTGCTGAGCGCGAGGCCGCGCGTCTCCGGCATCGCTGTTTTCGGCTGGTCCGGCAGGAAGAAGCCGTGGGTTGCGATGTGCAGGATGCTGGGGGCGTTGACGGCTTTGAGCGCCGCCTCGGTGGCTTGCGCCTCGGTCAGCAGCCGCGCGCCCGCGAGGAGCGAGCCAAGCGCCCGGGCTTCTCCGGCCGTGCCCGGCAGGCGCGAAAACCGCGCGGTGGAAAGATCAAATGAGCGGCGGTTGTCTCCCGTCTCGGCCGCCGGCGGCGCGCCACGCGCCGGGACCGCGACGGCGACGCCTGCTGCTATTGCCCCGAACCGCGGATCGGCAAGCACCACCGGCCCCTGCCGGCTTGCGGCCGGCGTGCCTATTCGCAGCAGGTCGCGCCCGCTCGTGAGGTAAGTGATTGCATAATTCTCGACGAGGTAACGGTCCTGCTCGTCTAACAGCGCGGCGAAGGGGACCAGATTGAGCGCGCCGTCGGGCGAGAGGAAAACGTGCTTCGCGTCGCCGAGCAACTTGCGGACGGGACGCATCACGCGCTCGTCGAGGTCGCGCGCGAGTGGTCGCGCGTCGGCGCGGGCGGGGTCGGCCAGCGCCGCGCGCCACGCCGCCGCCGAATCGTCAATTGGGTCCGCTTCGCCCAACTCGACCCACGCCGGCGGCTGTCCGTGGCGCAGGACGTAGGCCACGTAGCGCGGCGCGCCCCAACTCTCCTTTTTAATTTTCGCCCTCGGGTTGTACGGGCGATAGACGGCCACCTCGACGAGCGCCGCGCCGGCCGGCAGC
>JBOGOY010000762.1:0-2822 GCA_050748185.1 Pyrinomonadaceae bacterium | reverse complement strand
GGGCCACCGTGCGGTCGCGTGCGGTCTCGATCCGAGACGTAATAGATTTTCCGCCCGTCCGCCGCCCACATCGGCCACAACTGTTTCGCGCCCCGCTTCGTCAACTGCTCGTAAGTGCGCGTTGCGGCCGGGCCGCCACCACCGTCGAGGCCGCGCAGCACCCAGATTTCCGATTCGTCCAAGTGGCTCCGGCCGTTGCGCCACCACTGGCCCGACGCGGTGCCGCGCGCCGCGAAAGCGAGCGACGCGCCGTCGGGCGCGGGGGCCGAGAAGAACTCGTTGGTGTAGCGATCGGCCGTCACCTGCATCGGCGTGCCGCCGTCCGCGCCGACGCGGAAGACGTCGTTCATCCCGGCGATGTCGCGGCTGGTCGAAGAGAAATAGAGCCAGCGTCCATCGCGCGACCAAGCGTCGAGCCCGTCATAGCCGTCGTCGAAAGTGACGCGGCGCAGGTCGCCCGTATCGAGCGCGAGCAGGTAGAGGTCGCCGGCGCCCGTGCGGTTCGAGACGAAGGCGAGCCGCCGGCCGTCGGGCGAGAACAGTGGGCGCGCCTCGTTGGCCGCGTGCGAGACGAGCAGGCGCGCCTCGCCGCCCGCGGCCGGCACGCTCCACACGTCGCCGCCCGAGACGAAGGCGATCTCGCTGCCGTCGGGCGAGAGCGCCGGCTCGGTGAAGTAAGGCACGGCGGCGACAACGGTTGTCGTAGTTTTTACTTCCTGCGCCGTGACCGCGGGCGGGTTGACGACGTGAGTTATCAGCAGGACGAAGCCGAGCAGGCAGGCGCTTAGTCTTCTCATATTCTTTATTGAGTTCTCCCGCAAAAGTCATTGCGCGATTCTAAATCAAAACTTATAACATTGGGACAGACAGAAAATTTTCATCCATGAAACCACACGAAACGACACGCAGCCACACACGAAATTCGCTATTTTACTTCGTACTGTTTCGTGTGGTTTCGTGGAGCAATGCTCCGTGCCTGTCCCAATCTCGGATGGTTCGATTGAGGCCGAAAGCAGGTGTCGTCAATACGCGCTGAGCGAGTTGAAGTTTCAGTAAGGGGGATGAGAGAACAGGCGAAGGGGCGACGCGAAGATGAAAGAGTGTCGGGTTAGGCCGCGGCAACTTACCGGCATCCGCCTTTCTCTCTGCTTCCGCCACCTCACTTCGCCCGCGCTCTTCTTTGCCCTGTCTTCTTCTCACCCCGTCACCCGTTCTCCCTGTCTCGGGCGTGCTATCATCCCGCCCATGTCCGTGCTGCTCATTTTCGTTGACGGGCTGGGCATCGGCACGCGCGGCGCGCACAACCCGCTCGACCAACTCGGCGCACGGGGCGCGCCCCTTGCCGTCTTCGCGGACGAAGAGCCGGAACTATCTTTCGGCGGCGTGCTCGCGCGCACCGACGCATGCCTCGGCGTCGAGGGCCGGCCGCAAAGCGCCTCGGGCCAAACGACCATCCTGACGGGCGTCAACGCCCCCGCCGCGCTCGGCTATCACAAGCAGGGCTTCCCGAACGAGGCTCTGCGCGGAATCATCCGCGAGCACTCGATCTTCCTGCAACTGAAGCGCGCCGGGGTTGGTCCCAACGCCTTCGCCAACGCCTACTCGCCGCGCTTTTTCAACGAACGCCCGCGCTGGGTTTCGGCGACGACCGTCGCCGTCGAAGCGGCCGATTTGCGCTTTCGCGATCTTGAAGACCTGCGCGCCGGCCGCGCCGTCTATCAGGATTTCACTAACGGGATGGTCGTCGAGGCGGGCTTTGACGTGGAGAGGCGAACGCCGGAAGAGGCCGCCGAGATTCTCGCCCGCGTCGCGGGCCGGCATCGCTTCACGCTCTACGAATACTTCCTCACCGACCGCGCCGGCCACGCGCAGGACATGGACGCCGCGCTGAACATTCTCGCCGGCCTCGCCCACTTCGTCCGCGCCGTGCTTGCGCGCATCGACCTCAGGAGGACGACAGTCATCCTCACCAGCGATCACGGCAACGTCGAAGACTTGAGCCTCCGCAACCATACGCGCAATCTGGTCCCTACGCTCGCGTGGGGGCCGCGGCGCGAAGACGTGCGGCGGCGCGTCCGCAGCCTCGCCGACATTACGCCCGCGATCGTCGGACTCTTGCATCCGGTCGCCGGCCATCAAAAACTTGATTTCACCACGGAGGACACCGAGGAAATGATGAATGCGAAATGATGAATGATGAATGAAAGACAAGCTGCTCTTCATTCATCATTCATCACTCATCACTTGCTTGCTCTGTGCTCTCCGCGCCTCTGTGGTGAAATGCTTTTTCCTAACCTGAACATCGCGACCCACCACTGAAAGCATGATCGAACACATCTCCCCCCAGCACGCTGACGCGCCCGACTTCACCACGCAAAAGAACGACCGCCGCGAAGTCTTCGGCTGGATGATGTACGACTGGGCCAATTCGGCCTTCTACACGACGGTCGTCGGCGCGCTCTACGGGCCATACCTGACGCGCCTGACGCAGGTGGCGGTCGGCGACGACGGCACGGCGTTGCGCCTCGGCCCGCTGCTCTCCATCCCCGCCAAGTCTTTTTTCCCGCTGTGCGTCATGCTCGCCGTCGGGTTGCAGATTTTTCTGCTGCCGGTGCTGGGCGCGATCGCCGACTACTCGAAACTGAAGAAGCGTTTGATGGCCTGCTTCTGCTACGCCGGTGCGACCGCCACCTGTCTGATGTTCTTCGTCACCGGCGACCGGTACTTGCTCGGCGGGCTGTTGTTCATCATCGCCATCGTCGGATTCAATGCCGCGATCGTCTTTTACAACTCTTACCTGCCGCAGATCACGACCGAGGATC
>JBOGOY010000761.1:0-2822 GCA_050748185.1 Pyrinomonadaceae bacterium | reverse complement strand
GTCACGTACGGGGGCCTTTCCTTGTTCGTACGCCTCTGCCTGCTGCCTGAAGTCGTCGAGGGTTTCTGGCGGATTCCACCCCGCCCCCCCGAGGACGACAGAGAGGGCGTGCTCTTGATGAAGGACCGCGAAATCTAAGGCGACGAGTGCGCCCATCGAATACCCGACGACGTGCGCCTTCGTGATGCGGAGATGGCGCAGGAGGCGGACGACGTCTCCGGACATCTCTGCACCATAAGACCTCCGGTCGTGGGGCTTATCGCTACGGCCATGCCCTCGCACGTCCATCGCGATCACTTGAAAGTGCGGCGACAGGGTCCGAACCACCCCTCCACGGTCCCAACTCTCCAGCGACTCGCCGAAGCCGTGGATGAGAACGACAGGCGGGCCCTGCCCCCACACCCGATATCGGATTCGGATGCCGTTAGAATCGAAGAAACGGTCTTGCGTGGCCTGCTCTAGTGTGGCCTGGCCACAGGCTAGGCAAGCCCACAACGCTACCATCTGTCCTACGGTAGCCATGCCAGTCTTCACTGTTGATTCCTCCGCATGCCGCCTAACGCCCGGCATCACCCGCCGCGCACACAACGCCGACAGCGCCAAGTCTCGCGGATGAGAGCAACGCTATTCGCGGTCGGGTGCATGCCGTTGTTAGGCTGCGGACACCACTACTCTCCGGCTCTGGCAATGATTTGTTCCTTTCCTTCGCTGTGGTGATATAAGGTTGCTCGCTTCAATGTTCCTGTTATGTATTCACTCCAGTAGAATTCAAGAACATACCCGCTGCCCAAACTGTGCATCACTCGGCCACCGTGCGCTATTACCCCTGCCCATAACTTCTTTCTCTGCTTCCATAACCCTAATGTTTTAAGAGCCTCCTCTTGTGACATACCAACTCTCAGAAGGGGGACTTTCTGCTCTACGCGGCAGATTTCTTTTGGACTAAATCTTCCCTGCATCTCCCGACTCTGCGACTGAGCTACTGCACAAGGTTGAGACCCTGAGCCAGATTGCAAGGAGAGTGTTGCGATTAAGAGCAAGGTTTTCATGCGTTTCTCCGTACTCAATAAATTAGCAGCCTAACGCTCACGATAACCGGCGCGCACGAGCGACCGACAACAAAGGGCATGCTGATGGCGCGTCCGGTTGATCGCATAGTTAGACGTCTGTGTCACCTGACCAATTCCACTAGCCCTTGAGACAGACTCCCGCGCCACCCGATGTGGTCGTGTCGCCCGTTGAACTCCGAATACTCCACCTCGTACCCTTTCGCCCTCAACACGTCCCTCAAATGCCGGTTCGAGTGTAGCAACGACGGCACACCCCCTATCTCGAACAAACCCGCCTCAAGGTAGAATCGCACGGCCACCTTTTCTTTGATGGCGAACTGCTCAATCAACCCGCCGCCTTGTTCTAAGCCGTGCTGGAACGAGCCCGATTGCGAAAGCACGTTGCCGAACACTTCCGGGTGACGTAGGGCCGCGTAGGCCGCACCTAGACCGCCAAGACTGAGTCCCCCGATGACGGTCTGCCGCGGATCCTGCGTGACCCGGTACTTCTGTCGCACCCACGGCACCAACTCGTTCGCTACGAAGTCGGCGAACTGCGGGCTCTCGGCCAACTCGGCAAGCCGGTCGACGTGACCGACCATCACCGCCACTACGGGCGGGATACGGCCGTCGGCAATCATGTTGTCCAGGATGGTCGGCGTCGGTGTCGCCTGCATGTATTGCCGTCCATCGAACAAGATTAACAACCTATTCGGCGCCCCTTGCCGCTCGTAAGCGGGCGGGGTGTAAACCCAAATCCGGCGCCTGTTCTTCAGTAATTTGCTGTCATACCTAATCAGTTCCACGCGGCCTTTGGCAACACCAGGCCGCAGACTGACAAACGGCTGCGAGGGAGCGTCGGGCAACTCTACAGCGGAACCAACATAGTCCTCGTCGCCCGGCGTTTCCGGGTCTTTCGGTTCCACATAACGTTTAAGGTTGAGCGGGTCGGGTCGGAGGGCGGCAATCCATCCGCCTTTTTCGCCGGGCCGTTCCACGGCGAATGGTGCCAAAGAGTCGTTGATCGAGACGAGGTAGATGAAACGCGCATCGCGCCGCATTTTATAGCTTTTGTACCAGAGGTCGGTGCCGGGCAGGCGACTCAAGATGTGGCGCAGGGTGTTGAGTCTTGCCATCGGGAAAACGGCCACGTACTTGTTTTCCGGCGAGCGCCAGAGGAATGTGACCAGCAGATTTTCACCGTCGCCCTCGATCGTTTCGACGAGGGGTGTCCCCTGTGATTTTACTTCGGCCCAGAATCTCGGCAAGACTTCGCGGTCTGCGAGCGCGAGCTGACGCTTGAGAGTTTGTAGGCGCGGGCTATCGAGTGGCTGTTGGATTATGGCTTGGGCGGCAGCGAAAGTGTGAAAGACGACGAACAGGAATGCTAATTGGTTAATCCTGACGAGGTATCGTGGCATCGCGGTTGACACTTTAGCAGTTTCCAATATCACGAGAAAGACGTCTAACGCTGGAGCTGAGGGGCGGCGCACGCAACCTCGAAACCACGCAAGTCTCGCGGATGAAAGCCGCGCTATTCGCCGTCCCCTCCAGCGACTTGTTATGTTGCGCCGTGTGTTCAATACGGTTCATAAAAATCGGCATTTGCCGGCAACTAGAGCTAATCAAAATTAAGTTTCTTCTTGAAATAGGAATATGCTTCATTGATTTTGCGCGTTTCTTGCTCGGCGGCATCCCGTATTTTTTCTCCCATGTGCCTGATGTCAGGACACATTTGCTAACCGACCCTCCAAGTTGAGTTTTGTGCGTCCC
>JBOGOY010000760.1:0-2825 GCA_050748185.1 Pyrinomonadaceae bacterium | reverse complement strand
GTATTATGCAAGGCCAAGTTCTAATTATTATAACTCTCCTACGCCCGAGCATCCCTTCGTGCTCTTGTGGTTAACCATCAGTGTCCTAATCCAGCGCGCTTCGGTTTAGACTGAAGTGTTTCCCGGTTTCAGGCTCCAGACTGTCGGAGACGAAGGCTGCAACGCGCGCTCCACAGCGAGGGCGACGAAGCCCATCGTGTAGCGCGCATTGACTTCGAGCAGTGGGTGCAGCCCACTTTCGTGTTCAAGGGCGTCGAGGCCGGCCGGCCCGGTATAGCCCTCCGCGAACAGGCGCGCGCCGACAAGTTCGGCCATCTCGGAGAGTTGCCGCTCCCGTTCAGGCGTGGGCCGACGTCCGAGCACGTAACCAATCCCGGTGCCCGCGCCATTGGTCAGCAGATCGCTGAAGCCTAGAACGTGGATTCGTCCGTCTTTCTGGATTTGCAGCACCACCCCATACTCCCGCACCTTATTAAGCCACGGTTGGAAGATGAGTTGTTCGCCGTTGCTCAAGCGCCGCACCGCCCAAGTGGCCTGCGGGCCTTCGAGCGTCGGTCCCCGCCCCAACACGCGCTCGCGCGCCGCGAAACCGAAAGGACTTTTAATCACCCATTTGTCACCGGGCCGCGGGCAGGCCCGAACGACGGCTTCTCGCAGTTCAGAAAGGCTGGCGGTGACGGTCGCGCCGGGCAGGGCGACGCCTAATTCGACCTCAAGGGCGTAGCTCCACAGTTTTGAGTTGACCCGTTTGACGAGTCGGGGCGGAACGGGCTGTATCACAGTTCCTACCTTCGCCCCGAGTTCGATCGCTCCGTGGGTCCAACCCCATGGAGTGAAAAGTCTATGCGCCTGTGCGCCGGGCGAGGACGTGGGGATCAGTTCGACTCCTCGCTCCGCGGCCTCGCCCGACAGCCTCTCAGGAAACGGCGGCTCGACGAGTAGCCCGTCGCCGGGCGCGGCCAGCCACAGCAGGTGTCGAGAGAGGTTGCGGTTCCGCTCGGCCACGGGCCGGCTGCGGACGTAGCGCCCGCGCGGCGCGCCCAACTCCGACTCGAAGTCGGCATTCATGTGCCAGAGTCTCTCGATCATTAGCAATCAAAGGTTTGAGCCGGTGCGTACTCGACGCGCAGGTTGGGAGCGACGGACACTCTCAATCAGTGCGCGTGCATGCGTAGATAGATTTACCGAGTCGCAGAACATGGGATGATTCATAATTCGTTCTTAATTTGCAGCTTTCGCTCGCCGCGTCCGATAACCTTTGCAAAGATAAGCCCAGTCCGATCGGACTGACCACCTCAATGGCGGCAGCGCGTTCCTGAGCCAGCGCCGCGAGCAGCGTCGAGTTGCTCACATCAGTGCCGAGGTAAGTTTCCATCGAGCGGCTGCGATAGACGACACGCCCCTGCGCGTCGAGGATGGTGAGCAGTGCGCGGGAGGGTAATTTGATGTCACGAAACAGTTCGTCCAGCGCCTCCGCCCTGACGCGCGCGACGACTACGCCGCCACCCTCGATTGGGACGGCGACGGCGAGCGCGCGCTGCTCGACGCCGCGCGTCCAGTCCGTCTCGACCGCCGAAAGCCGACTGTCCTGAATCTCGTTCAGCAATCTCTCAATGAGCGCGCCGGGCAACGACTCGGCATCCGGCGGTTGGGTGATGGCCGTCGCTCCAGCAGCGTCGAGAATCCTCACGTCGATCCAATGCGGGCGCGGAGTCATGGCGAGGCGCAGACTGTTTTGCCATTCAGTCGAGCGCAACTGAGCCTCCGCGGCGGCCGTCGCGGCCAAGGTAATGAGCGGTTGCTGCTGTGCATCAAACCAACGCTCGAAGGCGAGCGCCGCCAACTCCGCCTGCTGCTCTACCGATTCATTGAGTTGCTTACGGCTCGCGGTCCATACCCGGTGCAGATCAAGTAAAGGTCAAGTAAACCGAGCAGCGCGAGCGGAACCGCCGCGCCCACGGCCAGCGCCAGTAAACGTCCGCGAATGCCCACCGTTCACCTCCTGACGAATTAAGGAAACCCACCGGCGGCAAGTATAACAGCGCCTCTTCGATTACGGTTTGCAATTGGATTGGCACTAATCATAGCAAATTCACCTTGATGTGGATTGACTCCGACAGTGCCAATGCAAGCGCAAACCATAATATTCCCCCGTTTTTAAGCGTAAACACTTACGCCGCCCACGTATTATCACCGTATGAACGCGACCGGCGGAGAGGCTACCCTCTTCATAGCGGTAGTCACCAGCGGTGATTGCTCGAACGACGGAGGCGGCGAATTGCCAATGGTGGCGATAACCGCCAGAAGAAGGCTGACACGCGCCGATGTCAGGCAAATTCTCCCACTGCGTCGGCCGTACTGAAGACTTAAAAATGAAAAGCGATAAGTTGTCGAAATTACATGAACAGTTGCGCCGCTTCACAATGCGGTGTGTGCGTTGCGCGCGCTCATGGCTCGTGGCAGGTTTCCGGCATGGCGACACAGACGTTTGCAAGGAATGTGGCTACCGCTTCGTCGTCAACAAGAGAAGCTGATTTCTCCGCCGCAAGTGAAAACTCATCACAGTGCGACTTCCGCTCACGCGCTCAAGGCCGTCTGGCGCAATGCCTATTCTGCTCCGACGAGTCGAGAATGCCTTCCTGTTGTGCTATATAAATGGACGAAGTTTTATCCAACACATATTCGGGAGTTCCCTCGAAAGCAATGGCAACAACCAAAAAGAATGTCGGCAGTAACAACGGCAGGAAAATGACCCAGTCGGACGTGGTCAACCATTTTGCCGAACGCATGGAATTGAAGCGCGCAGACGTCAAAGAGATGTTCGC
>JBOGOY010000759.1:1753-2825 GCA_050748185.1 Pyrinomonadaceae bacterium | reverse complement strand
CCGCTGCGCTCACCGTCGCGATCTCGATGCGCTATCTGGACGTGGAAGGGGAACAGCACGGCGAGTATTACGCGCTCGTTTTGTTCGCCACTACGGGAATGATGTTTCTGGCGTGCGGCTACGATCTGATCGTACTGTTCATCAGCCTCGAGTTGATGGCGCTGACGTTCTACGTGCTGGTCTCTTACACGAAGCGCGACCGGCGGACCAACGAGGCGGGAATGAAATATTTCCTGCTCGGCGCATTCTCGTCGGGCGTGCTGCTCTACGGAATGTCTCTGCTCTACGGCGTCGCCGGCTCGACCAACTTGGGCGACATCTCGACGGCCGTCTCGGCCGCAATTAGTGCTCCCTCACCCGAGGCCGGCGTCGTCGCGCTGCCACTGCGCCCGCTGCTCGTGCTCGGGATGATCGCTTTGGCCGCCGGGCTGTTCTTTAAGATCGCCGCCGTGCCGTTCCACATGTGGGCTCCGGACGCCTACGAGGGCGCGCCGACGCCCGTCACCGCGTTCCTCTCGACGGGCTCGAAGGCCGCAAGCTTCGCGCTATTCGCGCGGCTCTTCATGGACGCGCTCGAAGGGATGCGCGCTGATTGGTCCCCACTGCTTGGCCTCGTCGCCGCGATCACGATCCTCGTCGGCAACTGGGCGGCTGTGACGCAGACCAACGCCAAGCGACTGCTCGCCTATTCGTCGGTCTCGAACGCGGGCTATCTGCTGCTCGGCCTCATCGCCGGCAACCGTTACGGTTACATCGGCCTCGTCATTTATCTGTTGGTGTACACGCTGATGAACATCGGCGCGTTCGGCGTGATCATTAGCTTGCACCGGCGCGGCTTCGTCGGCGACGACGTGGACGACCTTACCGGCCTCGCGCACAAGGCCCCCGGCATGGCCTTGATGATGGCCGTCTTCATGCTCTCGCTCGGCGGCCTGCCGGTGACGGGCGGCTTCATCGGCAAATATTTTCTGTTCGGCGGACTGCTTCAACGTTACGACACGGAGCAGAAGGCGTGGCTCGTGTGGCTCGCGATCTGGGCGATCCTCAATACGGTCGTGTCGTTTTACTACTA
>JBOGOY010000759.1:0-1743 GCA_050748185.1 Pyrinomonadaceae bacterium | reverse complement strand
CGTGATGTACCTCGGCGACGCTTCGACGGACGAGCAGCCACTCGCGCTTTCACCCGCGCTGCGAACCGCGCTGGTGGTCGCGGTGGTCGGCATCCTCTTCATCGGCGTGTACCCGCAGCCATTTATCAACATGGCCGAGTTAGTCGTCTCGCAGGTGGCAGCGGGCGCGTTGGCGCTGCGTTAGTTGCGGCGGCTCGATCAGGGAATAATTTTTCACCACGGAGAACACAGAGGCCACAGAGGGTAATGATAAGTGCGAAATGATGAGTGATGATTGATGAATGACAGACCACCTGTTTCTGATTCATCATTCATCACTCATCACTTGCCTTCTCTGTGCCCTGTGTGGCTAATTGTCTTTCTAATTCTGCGAAACTAAACTTCATTTCGCTGGCGACGCCGCGTCGTAAAGGAGCAACGCGGCGTCGCCTGAATTGCGTATGGCTGTCTTCTACTTTTTCGAGGCGTTGCTCGTCTGGCAGGGAATCGCATCCTTCGTTAGCGGTCTGCGCTTCCTGCTCTACGTGCGGCGTGAAATGCGGCGTTCGCCGTCCAGTTACACCCCGTGCGCGTCCGTCTTTGTTCCCTGCCGCGGGCTGGATCAGGGGCTCCGCGAGAATCTGCGCGCCGTCCTCTCGCAGCGCTATCCCTCCTACGAGGTGATCTTCGTCGCGGACAATGCCGATGATCCCGCGCTCGGGTTGATCGCTGAAGAATGTGCGACCCTTGCCGGAAAAACGGGAGCGCCACAGACGCGCGTCGTCGTCGCCGGCCCCGCGACCGAGAGCGGGCAGAAAGTCCACAATTTGATCGCCGGTGTCCGAGTGGCCGATCCGGCGAGCGAAGTTTTTATCTTCGTGGACACAGACGCGCGTCCTCACTCCGACTGGCTGCGCGCGTTAGTTGCTCCACTGGCCGATGAGAAGATCGGCGCGGCCACCGGCTACCGCTGGTTCATGCCGGTCACAGGCGGAATGGCCTCGCACCTGCGCTCGGTGTGGAATGCGTCAATCGCTTCGGCGCTCGGCGAGCGAGTTGAACGGAATTTCTGTTGGGGTGGCTCGACCGCCGTCAGGCGCGAGACGTTTGCCAGACTCGACGTCGCGGAGCGTTGGCGCGGCGCGCTTTCCGACGACTTCACGCTGACGCGCGTGCTGCGCGAAGCCAAACTGCCGATCCACTTCGTCCCACAATGCCTGACGGCCACGCACGAAGACTGCGGCTTTCGCGAACTGCTGGAGTTCACCACGCGCCAGATCAAGATCACGCGCGTCTATGCGCCGCCGCTGTGGAAACTGTTGCTGGCGGGCAACTTCCTTTTCGTCACGACCTTCTTCGGCGGCATAGGGCTGACGCTCTGGCGTGCCTTGAGGGGCGCGGGGTTCTGGCCGGCGACGCTCATTCTCGGCCTGATCTTCATCCTCGGCCTCGGCAAAGCCGCCGTGCGTCTGCGCGCCGTGTCGCTGCCACTTGCGGCGGACGGCGTGCGTCTCGGCTCGGCGGCAATGCTCGCGCACCTCTGCTTGTGGCCGCTCGCGGCCGTCGTTTATCTCTACAACGCGCTCGCCGCCGCCGGCTCGCGGCGCATCCGCTGGCGCGGCATCACTTACGATTTGAAGTCGCCCGCCGAAACTGTCATCATCGCTTCCGCCCCTGACAGCCCGGCGGTGGTCCCCGAAGGAAAGAGCGCCCGTCCCTATGCCTAACAGAGCGGTCAAACTGGTCCAGTTGCTGCGCTCCACC
>JBOGOY010000758.1:0-2832 GCA_050748185.1 Pyrinomonadaceae bacterium | reverse complement strand
AAGTAGCGCTGGCGGCCATCAGCGGCTAATCCATTACGCACCAGCTTCGTGCTTTGGCAATGTTGACACTGTAAAGTAATTGTAACCATTTGTTGACTCTAACATGTCACCCAAACTTGGGCCACTACCTAATTTTTCTCTTGCTTGGTTTGTGCACAGTCGTCGGCGTGCTCTGGTGGAGGGCCACTGGCGTGCGGTCGGGAGGCGGCTTCGATTACTCGACTGGAATACCGATGTACACAGACCCGCACACCGGACTAGCGAAGCCTACCTACTTACTATGGAAGGCGGCCTTCACCTTATTGACGTTGGCGCTGTTGTGGCGCGGTTGGAAGACTGCTGCACCCCGTTGGCGTCAAGTGGTGTTACTGGCGAGCGTCACTCTGATCTGCTTTGTCGAGCCGTTCATACAAGCGACCCGTTTCTGGAGTAAATTCCTTAAACCGCAAAGCCGCTTTATAGCCGCTTCGCCCGTGACGCACTTTCTGCAACAACGCGCCGGGCCAAATCGCGTCTATACGCGCGTTAAGCTCTATGTGGACGAACTGGCGCTGACGCCGCGCATCGATCCGCTTAACCTCACGGCTCTTTACGGGTTGCATAACGTCGCAGGGTACGAACCGCTGATCCTAGATCGATACAGCCGCGCACTCGGCAACGTCGCTCTCGACGCCGTCAGCCCGCGTCGCTCGTTCACTCCCGATCAAACGCTGCTCGGGAAAAGCTCTCACGTGCTGGATCTGCTCAACACCTCGTTCGTCGTCTCGCTCAAAGATTCAGTGCCCCCGTCTGACGCCGAACACTGGCGGCCTGCTTATGACGAGGACGGGATAATTATCCTAGAGAATAAGCAGTCCCTGCCCCGCGCTTGGCTCGTCGCCGAAGCGGAAGCCGTGGACGGCGAGGAAGCTTTGCGGCGCATCCGCGGCGAGGGCGCACACGTGTTCGATCCGAAGCGCACGGCGCTGTTGGAAATTTCGCCGGCGCGCTTGCCAATCTTGCCGGGTGGTCCGGTCTCGCCGAATGCTCAGGCCGAACTGACCTACGGGCCAAACAGCCTCACGATTGTAACGCGCGCTCCGACGCCGACGGTGTTGGTGGTGAGCGAAATGATCTACCCCGGCTGGATGGCGACAGTGGATGGCGTGCCGGCTGAGATTCACGCCACAAATTTTCTGCTGCGTGGCGTCATTGTGCCGGCGGGCGCTCACCGGGTGGAAATGCGCTATGCCGCGCCAACCGCGCGCAACGGGACATTGATTTGCTTGTTCACTCTGCTGCTGTTAGTTGGCATCGCCGTGAGCCCGAGACTAAAAGCGGCCGGACGTCATCGGCCGCTCGGTGAAAACACGAAGTGACGGCCGTCGCACAGAGGCGGCATTGCCGACCTTGATGAGACACGCCGACGCTTTACATCCGCTTTTAGCCAAGCTAATGCCATGCGATGAGCAAGAGGTTGTCAATGAAAATTAAATTGACAGCAACAGCCCCTCCACCTATTATCGGGCTTCCCTTGCATTAAATATCCCCCTTGGCTTCTTGCGTGCGGGCAGGTCGTCCGACATCGTCGTCCAGTAGCCGTCCAACAGGGTGTGTCATTACTCTCGCCGCCCTTCTTGGCCGAACTTCCCCTGTCTCTCTTACCCAACAAGACTGAGGAGATTTGTACCATGCGACGAATATTGACAGCCCTGCTGGCCGGGGTGTGCCTGACTTTCTGCGCGGCGGACCGTGCGCGGGCAGAAGGGATCATCGCCCTCACCAATCAGGG
Organism: Pyrinomonadaceae bacterium; assembly: GCA_050748185.1. Taxonomy (GTDB): domain Bacteria; phylum Acidobacteriota; class Blastocatellia; order Pyrinomonadales; family Pyrinomonadaceae; genus JACCRA01. The sequence continues at coordinate 1,061 of JBOGOY010000758.1, read as the reverse complement.
AACCATTGTTTCTTTCGACAGCGGGACGCCTAACGTCATCAACGGCAACGTTGGCGTCACCGGACTACTGGGCGGAGATACTCTGCTCGGCATCGACCGGCGGCCGCAGAACGGATTGGTTTACGGCGTCGGGACCAGCGGCCGGATCTACACCATCAATACCTCGACCGGGGCCGCGACGCTGGTCGCTACCTCAAGCATCCCACCGGTCGGCACGTCGTTCGGGGTAGACTTCAATCCGGTAGCGAACCGTTTGCGCGTCATCAGTAACACCGGGCAAAACCTGCGGATCAACGTCGAGGACGGCGTCGCCATCAACGACGGCGCGCTCAACTATAACGGTACGCCGGCCGTGAATGTCACCAACGCGGCCTACACCAACAACTTCCCCGGCGGCAGTTCGACCTCGCTCCTCGACATCGACACTAACATCAACACCTTGGTGTTGCAGAACCCGCCGAATAATGGCTCGCTAGTGACGATCGGGCACTTGGGTGTCGATCCGACGGCGGTCGGCGGCTTCGACATTTCGGGCGTCACTGGCTTTGCCTACGCCGCACTTCAGATCAACACCGCGACCTTCTCACAGCTCTTCAGAATTAACTTGAGCACTGGCGCGGCCACTCTCATCGGCACGATCGGCGACGGGAGTTTTATCGTGACGGGAATTGCGGTCCCGGTCGGCACGTCACCGGTGCCGGAGCCGATGACGTTGATCTTATTCGCCACCGGATTAGCCGGGGTGGCTGCGAAAGTCCGGCGACGCCGGAGGGATGCGGGCGCGTAAGCGAGCGGGTCGCAACCCGTAGAGAGCTTATCTCATCTCGGACGCTTGCCTGAGATGGCGCACTTCGCTCCTGTCGGCTGAGGCGACTGAGTGTTGCTTCTGTGATTGCGCGGTAGAGAAAGAGAGGCGGCCGGGTCCTACTAAATGCCCGACCGCCTCTCATCTCAACTGCGTCTGTGACACGCCTCAGAATCGCGGCCGTTGAAGATTTGCTCGACAGCGATGACCGCGGTGGCCCGCTTGCCTGTCCCGGCAGAGAGGGCTTGAGTACGCC
>JBOGOY010000757.1:0-2844 GCA_050748185.1 Pyrinomonadaceae bacterium | reverse complement strand
TCGGCTGCCTGCTCGAAGCGCGCGGCCTGCGGGTCGCTTTGATCAAGCTCGATCCCTACATCAACGTGGACCCCGGCACGATGTCGCCCTTCCAGCACGGCGAGGTCTTCGTCACCGACGATGGGGCCGAGACCGACCTCGACCTCGGCCACTACGAGCGTTTCACCAACGCGCGCCTCTCACAGTCGAACAACTGGACCACCGGGCGCATCTATCTCTCCGTCATCGAGAAAGAGCGCCGCGGCGACTACCTCGGCAAGACCATTCAGGTCATCCCGCACATTACCGATGAGATCAAGAAGGCCGTGCGCGCCGTCGCCGAGCAAGACCGGCCGGACGTGGTGATCGTCGAGATCGGCGGCACGGTCGGCGACATCGAATCGCTTCCGTTCCTCGAAGCCATCCGCCAGATGGGCAATGAGGAGGGGCCGCGAGGCGCGGTCTTCGTCCACCTGACGCTGGTCCCTTACATCGCCGCCGCCGGCGAGTTGAAGACCAAACCGACGCAGCATTCCGTGCGCGAGTTGCGCGAAATCGGCATCGCCGCCGACATCCTGCTCTGCCGTTCCGACCGCCAACTTTCGCGCGACCTGCGCTCGAAGATCGCGCTCTTCTGCAACGTCACGGATCGCGCCGTGATCACGGCCGAAGACGTGGATACGATCTACGATGTGCCGCTCGCGTTCCACGCGCAGGGGTTGGACGATCTCGTCGTCGAATCGCTCGGCTTGCAAGAGCGCGCGCCGGCCGTCGATCTGGCGCGCTGGCGCGAACTGGTGGCGACCGTGCGCGAGCCGGCGGCGGGCGAGGTGACGATCGGCATCGTCGGCAAGTACGTCGAGTTGGAAGATTCTTACAAGTCTCTGCGTGAGGCGCTGACGCACGGCGGCGTGGCGAACAACCTGCGAGTCAATGTGCGCTGGGTCGAATCGGAAGAGTTGATGGAAGAGGATTACGAAGATCGCCTCCGCGATTTCGACGCGATCCTCGTGCCCGGCGGCTTTGGCCGGCGCGGCATCCCCGGCATGATCCGCGCCATCAACTACGCCCGCCGCACGAAGACGCCTTACTTCGGCATCTGTCTGGGAATGCAGACGGCCGTCATCGAATACGCCCGCTCGGTCTGCAACCTCTCGAACGCTGATTCGACCGAGTTCGATCCGGAGACGCCGTACCCGGTCATCTTCAAATTGCGCGATCTGGTCGGCGTCGAAGAGTTGGGCGGCACAATGCGGCTCGGCTCTTGGCCGTGCAAGCTCGCTTCGGGCAGCCTCGCCGGCCGCGTTTACGGCGGCGCGGCCGAGATCGGCGAACGCCATCGCCATCGCTACGAGTTCAACCCGGAGTTTCGCCAGACGCTCGAAGCGGCCGGCCTCGTCTTGAGCGGCGAGTCGCCCGACGGGCGTTTCGTCGAGATCGTCGAGTTGCCGCGCGAGGCGCACCCGTGGTTTCTCGGTTGCCAGTTCCACCCCGAGTACAAATCAAAGCCGCTCACCGCGCACCCGCTCTTCACGGCCTTCGTCCGCGCCGCGCGCGAAAACCGGATGCGCGACGAGACGGCCGCCAGTAGCGACGACGACCTCAAGGCGGAGAGCCTGACGCCGGCGACGGAGCGTGTCGGCGCTTAGCGAGTCGGGCGGACGGGTTAGCGTTTGCGCGTTTGCCTACGGTCGCCGTTGGCCGTCCGGCGCTTCGGGCTTAGAATGTGCTTTCATGCGGGGAGGTGAAAGATGAGTGTCATCAACAAAGCCACAATTGAAGATTTGTACCGCGTGCCTGAGAACGGCAAGGCCGAACTGGTGAACGGAGAACTTGTGCTTATGCCGTCAACCGGAGGCGTCCCCGGCCGCTCGGGCGGCGACATTTATGCCAGCTTACGTGAGTATGAGCGACGCACCGGCGGGGGCTACGCCTTCCCGGATAACGTCGGTTTTATCGTCAGCCTCCCGCACCGCGAATCGTTCAGCCCGGACGTCGCCTTTTACGTGGGTGAACTCGTTGGCGGAGATTTTCTTCAAGGCGCGCCCGTGTTCGCCGTGGAAGTCAGAAGCAAGAACGATTACGGCCCGCAGGCGGAGCGCAAGATGGCGCAGAAGCGAGCCGACTATTTCGCTTGTGGGACGCAGGTGGTGTGGGACGTGGACGTGCTGCGGGAGAAGGCGGTGCGCGTCTATCGCGCGGGCGAGCCCGACCGCCCGACGATTTACAGGAAAGGCGACGTGGCCGAGGCAGAGCCCGCGCTGCCGGGCTGGACTCTTCAAGTTGACGATTTCATTCCCTGAATGGCCCTCTCCAAATCGGTCAATCAATCGATCTCTCCTCTGTACATTTCCCACCCGAAACTGGGAGAATAAAAGTGGTGACGAGTGACAGGTAACGGGAACAAACTTGTCACTCGTCATCTGTCACTCGTCACTGTTTTCCTATGCTTCACTGTCCCGAATGTGGCCGGCAGTATCAGCCGGAGTTGAGCGCGTGTCCGGAGGACGGCGCGGCGTTGCGGGCTGACGCGACCGTCGCCATCGACGTGTCGGTCGATCCTTTCATCGGGCGGACACTTGACGCCAAGTACCGCCTCGAATCGCGTCTGGGCGAAGGCGGAATGGGGACGGTGTACCGCGCGACACATCTGCTGATCGAGCGCGCGGTCGCGATCAAAATTCTCAACCCGCGCTACGTCGAGGACGAGGCGGCGCGTGAGCGCTTCCGGCGCGAGGCCCGCGCCGCGGCGGGGCTCCAGCACCCGAACGTGGTCAGCGTCTTCGACCGCGGAACCTGGGAGGACACCTACTACATCGCGATGGAGCTGGTCGAGGGCTCTTCCCTGCGTGACCTGATCAACCG
>JBOGOY010000756.1:0-2844 GCA_050748185.1 Pyrinomonadaceae bacterium | reverse complement strand
CATCAAGACCTTTCCTTGTGAGCTACTTGTCGCATCATCTATCAGACTTTTGCAAGAGGTCTAATAGTGTTGAGCGGGCCGGCGAGTGGCGGCTGACGAGGCGATGATCAACTGTCCCACATGCGGCCATGACAACCCTGTGCGCGCTCGCTTCTGCGCCAACTGCGGCCGCGACTTTCAGCCGGAGGCCGCCGCCGCAAGCGGCCCCGCCACCGGGTCGCTCGAACTTCCCCCGCTTCCTGACTTTTCACCGTCGTCCCCGCCCGACGGCTCCACTCTCGCCGAATTGTCCGTCCCCCTCCCAGCCGCCCCGCCGGCCTTCGCCACGACGCCGCTCGCCATCGAGGGCTCCGCACAGGAAGAGTTCAAGCCGGACAACTTCCTCGTGCTGGTGGTGGACGACATGGTGGATAACCTCGTCATCCTGAGCCTGCATTTGCAGCAGGTCGGCTACCGCGTGGTGACGGCGGCCGATGGCGAGCAGGCGATTCAGGTGGCGACGGTGAGCGAACCCGATCTGATCCTGATGGACATCGGGATGCCCGGCCTCGACGGGCTGGGCGCGACGCGCCAACTCCGCGAACACGAGACGCTCAGCAAAGTACCGGTCATCGCCATCACGGCCTTCGGCACCGACGGCTTCCGCCGCGCCGCCTACGACGTCGGCATCGACGGGTACCTGACCAAGCCGATCGACTTCAAACGCCTCGACGCCCTCATGCAACGACTACTGCTATCAGGCAGTGAGCAGTAAGCGGTGAGCAGTCCGACAGAAAAACTGCTCACCGTTTACTGCTTACCGCCCACCGCTCACCGCTTACTGCTTACTCGTACCGGGCTGGATCCAACGCGAAGCAGACGATCTTATTCTGCGAGCCTTCGAGCAGGGCCGCGCCGAAGAGCAGCGTCAGTCGGCTCCCGTCTTTGCGGACGAATTGTCGCTTGAAAGGCGTGCAAGCTCCGGTCGCGGCCATCTGCTCGAACGCTTTCTCATCGAGTGAACGGACTTCGGGCCGCGTCACGCGCTCCCATTCCAGCCTGCCGGCGCTCAGATCTTCGCGGGTGTAGCCGAGCATCTCCAGAAAGGCGTCGTTGGCGTCGGTGATCTTGCCGCGCACGTCCCAGAACATGATGCCGATCAGATTCGATTCGGACAGCCGCCGGAAGCGCGACTCGCTCTCTCTGAGCGCCGCGTCGATGCGCCGGCGTTCTTCCAGTTCCTGCCGCAACTGCTCATTGGCCCGCGCCAGTTCCGCGGTGCGCTCGCGAACGCGCTCTTCGAGTTCGCTCTTGGCTTCGTAAAGTTTATCGCCCTCCCGCTCCAGATCAGAGACTTGCAACTTCAGGTCGTGGGCCTTTTGCTGCAAACCCTGCCGCTTGGTGGCGTCCACGGTGGCGTCGAGCAGTAGCACCCAAGCGCCCCCGCCGTCGCCGCGAAACAGGTACACGTCGGCGTAGAGGCCCGAGTCGGTCTGCACGTAGGGGAGGAAAGTGTTCTGGCCGTCGAGCGGCAACAGCCCCGCAAGGAAGGCCACCTGCTCGCCGGCGTCACGGCCTTGCTCCAGCCCGTCGATGCCGTAAGCCTCTAACTGGCCGCCCCATTCGGACAGCCTCGCGGACAGGTCCGTTGACAGATAAGCGGGCGAGCGCGAGTTGGCTGCGAGCGAGAGCAGGAAAGCGCGCACTGGGTCAGGAAGTGTCTGCATCTTCAGGCCTCCAACAATCTGCGGGCGAGGGCGTGGAACGCTTCCTCGACACCCTCGCCGGACTTGGCGCTGGTCTTGACGATTCGCCAGCCCTTTTGCATAAGGGCTTCCAGTTCTCGATCTTCGAGTTCCCACTGGTCCACGAGGTCCGATTTGTTGAGGAGCAGGATGAAGGGGACCAAGCCGAGGGTGTCCTGCGCTCGCGTCTGGATCGCGAGCGCCTTGTAGAGCGTGTCTTTGCGCGTGCCGTCGGCGACCAGCAGGTAGCCCGAGGCGCCGCGCAGGTAAGACTTACGCAGATCCTGCGCCTGCTCCTCGCCTTGAATGTCCCACAGCAGCAGCATCGCTTCGCGCTCGCCGACCGCGACCACCTTCTTGTCGATTTTGACGCCGACCGTCGTGTGATACTTGTCCGAGTAGATGCTCTCGACGAAGCGGCGCACGAGGCTCGTCTTGCCGACGGCGAAAGTGCCCAACATGCAAATTTTTTTCTGAATCATTGCTTTCCAGTGAAAAGTGAACAGTGACAGGAAAGTGAACAGTAACAGGTGACAGGTGACAGGTGACAAGAGCAAAACGATAATAGGCGACGAGAAAAGTTTAGCTGTTCACTTGTCACCCGTCACCGTTTACCTGTCACTGCTTTTCCCGTCACCCGTCACCCGTCACTTTTCACGATCGAGATTTCTACGGGAGCAGGAAGATTTTAAACGTCACGTTGCGATTGACGGCGCGATCCGCCTCGGTCAGTTCTTCGCGCAGAGCCTCGGCAGAGCCAGCCGCCGCGATCTGCATATCGGCGCGCGCGGGCAGGCGCGCGTTCAGTTCGGAGGCGACAACGGCGGCGCGCTCTTCACTCAACCGGCGGTTGCGCTCTGCCGTGCCCGACTGATCAGTGCGCCCTGTGATCTCGACGCGCAGGCGCTGCCCCCGCCCCCGCGCTTGCGCGTAAAGCTTTTCAAACTCGGCGATCAGATTCCTGAACTTCTCTTCCTGACCGGGCACGAGCCGCGAGCGATCAAGCTCGAAGAGGAGAATTTGTTTCTCGATCGTGTCGGTGTCAAACAACCCGTCTTCGCGGAACTGGCTGACGCCGGGAACGAAGCGGGCCGCGCGGCGCGCCTCCGCGATCCATTCG
>JBOGOY010000755.1:0-2852 GCA_050748185.1 Pyrinomonadaceae bacterium | reverse complement strand
GCGTCGCTTTGGCAGTCTTGCGCCGGCGAACCTTGATCGCGATTCCCGCCAGCCCGCTTCCGAGCAAGAGCATCGTCGCCGGTTCCGGCACCGGCGCTCCCGGGACATTCTGGACTTGGATCGCCCCGGTAAAAAACATCGTATCAAGCCCGTTGGCGGCAACTCCGATCGCCTCGAATTGGAGGACGCTAAGCAGGAACGGGCTGTTGAAGCTGAAGCCGGAGAGCGTAGCTCCGGGAGCGATGCCCGTGTCTGTGCCCGCGGCGATGTAATCGATGCGCCCCGGTATGTCGGTGAGGAACGTGAACCCGCTTGGCGCGCCCGGATTCTGGATCGCGTCCGCGACGGTCGGCAAGCCAAAGATCGAGATCGGAGCGAGGTCGAACGTCGTATCGTTAGCGACCGTGAAGCTATAACCGAAGAGTCCGCCGCCCAGACTCGTGACCGTCGAAGTAATGATCGGCGCTGCGTGGGCCGCGCCCGGCAGGAAGAGGGCACCCAGCAGCAGCGTGCCCGCCAGCACGAACAGTCTGACGTATTGGCGTGAGTGGTTCATAAGCAAATCTCCTTGTGTGATTGTAGTGTGACGTGCCGCACGCTATCACACAATGTAGCGTCCCAGCTCAAGACAAAGACATCTTCGGCGGCGAGGGCGGGGCGAAGCCGGATGCGCTTCGCCCCGTCGCGTGGGCTCTGATCAGCCGTATGTCGATGTCGGCACGGACGCAGGGCCAGAGAGTTACAGACGGGTTCTGTTATCCCGGTTGTTGACACCGTTCGGATTCGGCATTGTTTGCGGCGCGACGAACGGGAACACGTCCCCAAACACAAAATCGTTGCGATCAGCGAAGTCGCTTAACGGCTGCCCGTTATTGATCAGCGTGAAAGTTGCGTCGGAAACGTCGTCCTGCAGGCGACGCCCGCCCATGTTCATCGGCCCCCCGTTGGTGTTGTTGCCTCCGCCCGGCCCCGTGTTCGGAACTCTGAGGTCAAGCCGCAGGATGTCACCGTTCACCTGAATCATGTTCAGGATGATGTTTCTGTTCGTCTCGTTGGTGCCGAAGTTGATCAGCGATTGGATGATGTCGGCCCTAAACCTGCCGTTCGCATCATCGACCGGCGTCGCGCCGTTGTACTCGTCTTTGCGGGCGGGCGGAATCAGCCCGTTGTTGATGAGCGGGACGCCTTCGCGGTCAGCCGTCACGAAGGGGCCGGACCCGACTATTTGACCGTTAGTCTGGACGATCTGGAAGCGCTGACGCTGCGTCACGCCGTTCAACCCGATCAAGTTGCCTTGCAGGTTGGCAGCGGTCGGCGCGCCGCGCAGCATCGACGCCGGAACCCTGACGACGATTAACAGAATGTTAAAGCCGGCGTAGGTGTCGCGTCCCGGACCTTGATTGACTCCTTCATTGCGCGCCTGACGCGGGGCCGGCCCCTGACTGTCCGCGTTAGGGTCAGAGCCGTCCGGGGCATTGAAACCGGCGCGGTTCGGAAAAATCGCGCGGTTCGGATTGCCCGGATTGCGAATCGATGACAGCACGAAGCGATTCGCGGCGGTGTTGTCGAGGAAGAACGGGTCGTCCGCGACGCCGGCGAAGATACTAGCTCCACTGGCCGGATCGGTCGTCACCGTTAACGCGGGCGGTTCGATGTCCGGCACGTCCGCGCCTTGAGTCGGAACGTTCGTCGGCGCGTTGAAACTTTGTCCGGTGGGCAGCGTGACGGTGGCAATCTGCGGCCCCGTTTCCCGACCGACCCCGCGCGTAAACCTGACATCAATGAAGCGGTCCGTCTGCGCGTCGCCGGTGTTCTCGATTTCAAACCGGTAGCGGAGGTTGTGGTCGAAGATGGCTTGGCCGATGATCTCTGACGAGATCAGGAACGGGTTAGCCGACATGACCATGACGACCTGCGAGTTATCATTCGGATCGAGGAAGAAATACATGTCGCCAATGTCCGAGGCGTGGTCGTTGGCTAGTTGCGGCCCGTCGATGTGGTCGGAGGCGTTGGTCGCCGTCGGCGGCGTTAACTGGACGGCGAGCGCTACCGACACGGCAAGCGCGGCGATGGTGATCTTTTTATTTCTTGACCCCAGCATGATCTCCTTCTCCTTTTCAAAACTTCGGACGGTTTTGGTGGCAAAAGCCCGACGGATCGGCAACTCGTAAGCGGCTTATCGTACTACTTACAGGTTAGCCTCACCGATGAACTTTAATTGAATTCAACCGCACTTGAAGAAGCGCAACTTACGAATATCGCGGATCAAAAAAATGTCCGAACCGTTGCATTTCAATGTCACTACAAGTCTAGGCAACCCCGTCATGAAACAACTCCAACGGCTTCGGAAGAAGCGCGATATCTGTTCGTCGGCATCGGTGGCGACTCGTGAATCGGTAAGGGGGTGCTCCGCACCCCGCAGGTGAGCGCGGGCAGCCGACACGTCGCCGGCGGCGCGCGCAGTCACGCCTTCTTCCCTGCCCGTGCGAGCGACACTTCAGCCGTTCAGGTGAAAAGTCGCCCATCGAAACATGTCATGGAGTTGTCCTTCGCGCTTTTATGTGAGGACTTATAACACACGCGGCCCGATTCATTTTGTAAGTGCGCTTACATTGGTTGCGGCATATAGCTTGGTACATTGCTCTGGTGAAGGAGAGCAGCTTCCGGGATGAGCAACGGCTAGGGTAGCGCGCCCTTACTCGACTATGAGACTGAGAGAATACCCTTTTGACTTTCCGGCGGAGGAGTATCGAAACAGTCAGACGCTAACGGAACTCACGCTCGATCACATGCGGCGCGCTGGCTTCCTCGGTCGCGCCCGGCGCTACCGCAAAGCAGAACGGTGTGATAGC
>JBOGOY010000754.1:0-2856 GCA_050748185.1 Pyrinomonadaceae bacterium | reverse complement strand
ACGCAGAATGATCGGGTTATGCGCGAGCAGGAGTTTCATCTCGTCCTGCTTCGAGCCGGCGAGCGCGAGCGGCAAATCTTCCATCCCGACCATCGTGTCGTCCACGCCGGCGAGCCAGAACGTCGCCCCGCGCTCCTCGAAACGCAGCCCCTCGTTGACGAGTACCCGGATGCCTTCGGCGCGGAAGAGGTCTGTGACGAGTGCGGCGTCGGTCCAGTGGTCGTGATTGCCGAGGACGGCATAGACGCCGCAGCGGGCGCGCAGGCGGCCGAGCATTTCGGCGCAGGGCGCGGCGTACCCGCGCTCGTGCGAGACGTAGTCGCCGGTCAGGGCGATAACGTCCGCGTCGAGGCCGTTCGCCAGTTCGACGGCGCGTTCGATCTGTGTGCGATCAGTGAAGGGACTGTGGTGGATGTCTGAGAGTTGCACGACGCGCAGGCCGTCGAGGGCGCGCGGCAGACGGCGGAGGCGGACGGCGTGGCGTTCGACGACGAGTTGGTAAGGCTCGGCGAGGGCGTGGCGCGCCGTCCGGACGAAACCGGCGGCGAGCGAGCGCAGCAACGGCTGCGCTACGGGAGCGGAGATGGGAACGCGACGGCGATCCTTCCATCTTGCGATGTAGGCCATATGATTTCGCTTGAACTTAAGAGATTAGAATGAAAGCAGCCTGAGCTTCCCCGTCTGAGCGCCCTTCGGAAAGCCCCTCCATGAGAGCCCGCGCATTATAGGTAAGTTCCGGGGCGGAAGGCAAAGAGTGAAAGGAGAAAGGAGAAAGGCGAAGGGAGAAAGTGTGGACACGCCTGCGGCGTGAATCTATCAAATAAATTCACAGCGAAGCTGTGTCCTGACTTTCTCCTTTCCCCTTTCGCCCTTCGCCTTTTCCCCGCCTTTCTCCTTTATCTCATCGGCCAGCGGAGCGGGACGAGGAAAATGATGATCAGGAAGACGGCGATAGTGAGGGCGAAACCGACTTTCACGAAGTCGAAGAAGCGGTAGCGGCCGGGCGTATAGATGAGCACGCAGGCCGGCTCCAGCGGCGTGATGAAAGAGCAGGAGGCGGCGTAAGTGATCGCGATCGCGAAGGTGCGCGGGTTGAGGCCCAGTTGCATCGCCGTCTGCACCGCGACGGGCAGCACCACGAGCGCGGCGGCCTGATTCGACATCGGCTGCGTCAGCGCGATGGTCAGCAGGACGAAGCCGCCCATCACGGCCACCTCGCCGTAGCCGCCGAGCACATTGACGATGAGGCCCGAGAGATAGTTGTCGGCTCCGCTCTTCTCCATCGCCGTGCCGAAGCTGATCATCCCGGCGATGAGCACGATCAGGCGGAAGTCGATCATGTCATAGACCTCGCCGGTGCGAACCGACCGCGTCGCCAACAGGATCAGCACGCCGACGAGCACCGCGACCGACAGCGGCATCTCGAACGGGTGAAAGATCGAGCCTATGAGGAAGACGGCGAAGGCGATGAGCGCCCACTTACGTTTGTGCGCCCGCCCGCGCCGCTCTGACACGTCTTCGAGCAGCAGGAGGCTCCCCTCGGCCACCAGCGGCTCAACGTTCGAGCGCTTGCCCTGCACCAGCAGCACGTCGCCGAAGCGTAGCGAGACGAGGCTCAATTTCGACATGAAGGTGACGCTGTGGCGGTTGATGGCGAGCGTCGTCAGCCCGAAGCGTTCGCGGAACTTCAGCCCCTTCAAAGTGCGCCCGACGAGGTCACTGCCGCGCAGGACCATCACCTCGAACAGTTCGACGCCGCCCCCCTCTAAATCCTGATCGCTCAGTTTGAAGTCGCCTTTGATTTCGATGCCGGCCTCGCCCTTGACGCGCAGAATGTCCTCGACGCGCCCCTGCACGAGCAGGACGTCGTCGGCCAGCACCTTCTCGTCGGCGCGCGGGGCGATCCGCCCCTGCTTGCCGCGGATGATCCCGATGACGTTGAGGTCGAGCGAGTTCGCAAGGTTCGCCTCCGACAGCGTCCGCCCGACCAATGGCGATGTTGGCAGCACGATCACTTCCGACATATATTCGCGGATGTGATACTGCTCGGTCAGAGACTCCGTCCCGCCCCTTCCGGGCAGCAGCCGGACGCCGACGACGAGCATGTAGAGCATCCCGACGGCGACGATGGCGATGCCGATAGGCGTCAACTCGAACATCGAAAACGGCTCGAAGGGCTGCCCCGTGGCGTCGGTGTAGCGCGCCAGCGCGCCGCTCACGGCGAGGTTGGTCGAGGTGCCGATGAGGGTACAAGTGCCGCCGAGGATCGCGCCGAAGGCGAGCGGCATCAGCAGCTTCGACGGCTGAATGCGCGCCCGTTCGGCGAGGCCCAACACCACGGGGACGAACATCGCGGTGGTCGTCGTGTTCTTCATCACCGAGGCGCAGCCGGCCGCGACGAACATGATGAGCACCGTCAGGCGAAACTGATTCCCACCCGAAATGTGATGCAGCCGCCGCCCGACGACATCCACCACGCCCGTCTTGACCAAGCCTCCCGTCAGGATGAACAGCCCCGCGATCGTGATGATGATGTCGTTGCCAAAACCGGCGAACGCCTCGGCCGCGGTCAGCGTGCGCGTCAGGACCAGAGCGATGACGAGCAGGATCGTCACCACGTCGATCGGGATGCGTTCGAGCCCGAAGAGGACGAGCGCGACGAAGAGCAGCAGCAGTACGATGGCGATGTGGGGTGTCATCAGACGCTTTCGTTATACTTTCCTGAAATGTCACGGGTATAAACGGGGTGAATAGTAAATAGTGAAGAGTAAATAGTGAAGAGTAAATGGTAAATAGCGCATGGTAAATAGTGCAGGACTGACGCACCAGAAGTTCAGCGTGACGCCTGCCGGCGTG
>JBOGOY010000753.1:0-2863 GCA_050748185.1 Pyrinomonadaceae bacterium | reverse complement strand
GTATCACAGCGCCCGCGACTTGGAGCTTGATCTGCGGCGGCTCAAACGCGCGTTGGAATCCAACTCGTTGCCGAGCGCGCGGGCGCAAGCGTCCGCGCCGCCGCGCGTCCGACGAGCAACGCTCGTCTGGGCCGGCGTCAGTCTGTTGCTCGTCGTGGCCGCCGCGTCTGTCGCGTGGAAGCTCAGTCGCGCAGACGCGGGCGCAAGTCTTTCTCCGGCGCGCGCGCTGGCCGCTGTCTCGCTCACGCCGCTGACGACCGACGCGGGTTACGAAGGCGAGCCGACCTTCTCGCCCGACGGCGAGACCATCGCTTACACGTCAGACCGGTCCGGCAATTTCGAGATTTTTCTCAAGCAAATCTCCGGCGGGCCTGACGTGAACATTACCAACCATGCGGCGGACGACGCGCAGCCCGCCTTCTCGCCCGACGGCAAGCAGATCGCTTTCGTCTCGGCCCGCGCCGGCGCGTCGAACCTTTCATATTTCGGATATGACCTGCCGCTGATGGGCGGCGGCATCTGGGTCATGCCCGCGCTCGGCGGCAGCCCGCGCCGGATCGCCGAAGCGGGCAACTTCCCCGCGTGGTCGCCCAATGGAGCTGAGGTCATCTACACGAGCGGCCCGCAGCGCAGACAAAAAATACTCCGGGTCGTCGCGGCAGGCGGCGAACCGAGAGCAGTGGCCGTCAATTTCAATCCCAACGAGCCGCCGCCGCGCTTCCTGCTCTATCCGAGCTATTCGTCCGACGGGCGCTGGATATTATTCGCGGCTGATGGCCTCAGGGCTCAGACGATTTATGTGGTCAGCGCCGAGGGCGGCGAGCCGCGGCGCATCGCGCAGGGACGGCGACCTCTTTGGGGGACCAACTCCGGCGCGATCATTTATACCAACGATGAAGTGGGGAAAAATCATTCCCTGTGGCAGATTCCCTTTAACTTGGCGGAAGGGAAAGTGTCGGGCGCGGCGGAGCCTCTCACCGTCGGGCGCGGACACGACACGCAGGCGACCATCTCGCGCGACGGGCGGGCGATAGTCTTCACCGCGCAACAGTTGTCGTTCAACCTTGAGGTCATGCCGTTCGACGCCGAGTCGGGGCGCACACGCGGCGCGGCGCAGCAGATCACCATCGGCAACGACGTGATCTACTTCATGAGCTTCTCGCCGGACGGACGCTCCATCGCCTTCGAGTCGCATCGCGGTGCCAGTTCGCACATCTGGCGGCTCGACCGCGAAGCAGCCCCGGTCCAACTCACCAACGACCCGAACTATGACGATCATTTGCCGAGGTGGTCGCCGGACGGACGAATGATCGCTTTCATCCGCAAGCCGGCACAGGAAGTGTCTGCAAGTAATAGTCTCTGGGTGATGGCAGCAGACGGCGCGAACCCGCAACTAGTCGCCGAAAAAGCTGCTCCCTTTGCTCTCTGCTGGATGCCGGACAGCCGGGGGCTGCTCTACTTCTCGCCGCTCGACAGCCAGATTTATTTACTCGACCTGCCGACGAAAAGCGCGCGGCGTCTGACCGCAGAGCCGCACGTCAGCTTTATCGCGACAGTGAGTCCCGACGCGAAGTGGCTCATCTTCCAGTCAACTCTGGCGGGCAACATCGACCTGCGCGCCATCCCGTTTGCCGGCAGGGAGTCCCGCAGTGTGGCCGCGACGCCGCACCAAGACTTTCATCCCTTCGTCTCGCCGTCAGGCCGCTGGCTCTACTTTCAACTCGATCATAAAAATCTTTACCGTGTGCCCGGCCCGGCTCAAGACTGGCGACCGAGCGCGCCCGAGCAAGTGACGAACTTTCCTGAGACGGGTTTGTTTCTCGAAGACCCGCAACTTTCACGCGACGGACGGCAACTGCTCTACGCGCGCGGACGCATTGCCGGCGACATCTGGATCATGAATATGGACCGGTGAGACGACAGACCGAATCCATCGAGCCGCCGCGCCATCGTGTCGCCGCCAAACGCATCAGTTGACACACGTATCACCAAAAGTATCGACCGTACTGGGAGCGCGGCTAGTTTCTTCCGTTCTGTAAACTCAATCGGAAGCTGCTCTCACATTCCGCGCGCATCATTCATTCCGCACGCATCATTCATCGTTTGCTATGAGCAGGTACGACATCATTGTGATCGGCGGCGGTTCTGCCGGGTTAGTCGTGGCAGTCGGCGCGGCGAAATTGGGCGCGCGTGTGGCGCTGGTTGAAAGAAGAGCTCTGGGCGGCGATTGTTTGTTCACGGGCTGTGTGCCATCGAAGACCTTGATCCGTTCGGCGCGGTTCGCGCATGAGGTCGGACGGGCCGAGACGTTTGGCTTCGCGTCGCTCAGTTGGCGATTCAAGGACGATAACTTTGCTGCGATTACTGAGCGCGTGCAGCGTGTCGTCCGCACGGTCGGCGAGCGAGACGCGCCGGAAGTTTTCCGCAAGGAAGGCATTGAGGTGATCTTCGGGACGCCGCGCTTCATCTCTCCGCATGAACTGGAAATTGAGCCGCCAGCCGGCAGCGGCGAACGGCGGCGAACATTCAAAGCACGCCGCTTTTGCCTCGCGACCGGCTCATCGCCGGCCATCCCGCCCGTCGAGAATTTGCACGACGCGGGCTTCATCACCAACGAGGAAATTTTTCATGTACAACGGCTGCCGAGCAGTCTCATCGTATTGGGAGGGGGACCAATCGGGTTGGAGTTGGGCCAATCGTTCGCGCGTTTTGGCAGCCGCGTCTGCATCATCGAGATGGGCGAGCGGTTGTTGGCGAAAGAAGAGGAGGAAGTCTCCGCTTTCATTGAGCGACGGCTGCGCGCCGAGGGCATCGAAATCTTGCTCGACACAAAAGCCATCCGCGCGGCGCGCTTGAGTGACAC
>JBOGOY010000752.1:0-2866 GCA_050748185.1 Pyrinomonadaceae bacterium | reverse complement strand
GAACAACGACATCTCGATCGCCGGGCAGGGTTTCCAAATCACCAACCCGGACGCGGTGCAGGAAGTCTCGATTCAGACCTCGAACTACGACGCCGAGTTCGGGCGGGCCGGCGGCGCGGTCGTCAACACGATCACCCGCTCGGGGACCAATGAGTTTCACGGCACACTCTCTTATTTTCTCGACTCGCGGGTGGACGACGCGATCACCAGTTCCGAGTCGCGCAACCCCGAAATCGTATCGACCAATCCCAACGTCCCGAGTAACGGGCTGCCCTTCGGGATTCAGAACATCTTCGCTGGCACGGTCGGCGGACCCATCTACCTGCCGCGCTTCGGCGAGGGTGGCCCGACCCTCTTGAGCGGCAAGAACCGCGCCTTCTTCTTCGTCGCGTATCAGGAAGATCGCCGCCGTTCGAGCGGGCAGGCCCAGTTGACCACCCTCACGGCATTGGGCCGACAACAATTGCGCTCTCTCTTTCCGGCGGGCACGAACCCCAACGTCGATCTCTACCTAGATGCGACCGCCAACGCGGTGGCGAATTCCAGCCCGTTCCCTCAAAGTCTCGGCGCGGGCCGCGGCGACGTACAGTTCGGCTCGTTCTTCCGTGCCTTCCCGGCCCTCTTCACGGGCAAACAGTTTCAGGCGCGCGTGGACGCCAGCCTCACCGAGAGGGACCAGTTCTCGGCGCGCTTCCTGTCCGATCGGCAGGTCATCCCGGTCGTGCAGTCGCTGGCCGAATTCCCCGGCTTCGACGTGGGCCAGTCCAACCGCTACTACAACTTCCTCGTCGCCAACACACACATCTTCTCGCCCACCTTCACCAACGAGACGCGCCTTGCCTATAACCGGATCGATCTGGCCTTCCCGCTCGTTGACGGTGACGGGCAGGCGGGCGTGTTGCCGCGCATCAATATTACCAACCTGACCAGCCTCGGCGCTTCGTCCACCTTCCCGCAGGGGCGCGTGGCGAACAACTACGTGGTCCAGAACACTTCGACTTACATCCGCGGAAACCACACTTTCCGCGGCGGCGTGGATTACCTGCGGCAGATCTCTCGGCAGATCGCGCCCTTCAACCCGCGCGGCTTCGCGACCTTCGTTACCGGCGGCGGCTTCACGGCCTTCGCCAACTTCGTGGACAACGTCGGCGGCGGATCGACCGGCAGCACGAGTCGCGACATCGGCAGCGGCGTCTATTTCCCATCGCTCCACCGCACCGCCCTTTTCGTGCAGGACCGCTGGAAGGCCACACCCGATCTGACGCTCACACTCGGCCTGCGTTACGAGCACTTCGGGACGCCGTTCAACACCCTACGGACGCCAGCCTATACCGGACTCTTCAACGTCGATCCGGTGACGCGCACCGGGCCTTTCAGCCAGCCGAATCAGGTCGCGTCCGACAACAACAACTTCGCCCCGACGCTCGGCATCGCCTACTCGCCTTCGTTCAGCGACGGCGTGCTCGGAACGTTCTTCGGCGAGCGGCGTACCGTGCTGCGCGCCGGCTATCAGATCGGCTACGACTCGTTCTTCAACAACATCGCTTCCAACGCGGCGGCTTCATCGCCGAACCTCATCTCGACGACGCTGAACTCGGCCACTACCGCGGCGAACCCGCGCGGCACGCCGAACTTTTTAGGCACGATCCCGACGACCGCCGCCGCCCTCTCGCCGCTCAGCCAGCAGCAACTGATCGACCCGAATCTCGTTAACCCTTACTACCAGCGTTGGTCGGTGGGGATGCAGCGCGAACTGCCGTTCAACTTGATCGTCGATGTCTCTTACGTCGGCTCGAAGGGCACGAAGCTGTACATCAACGAGGACGCTAACCCGCAAGTGCGTCCCGAACAGCGCATCACGCCCGCGGGATACACGGGACCGACTTCGGGAAGGCTGGACAACCTGCAGGGCGCGCGCACCATTCGCACCAACGGCGGCTCGTCCATTTATCACGCGGGCCAAGTTGAAGTGCGACGACGCTTCGCCGACAATTTCAGCCTGACGGGGGCCTACACTTTCTCCAAGCTCTTGAGCAACATGGACGAGGTCTTCGCCGCGACCGGCAACGGCATCTCCAATTCGTCTCTGTCCCAAACCCCGTTCATCTTCGGCGGCGAGCGGGCCGACCGCGCGATCTCGTTCTTCGATCGCACACACCGCGCCTCGTTCACCTACGTCTATGAGCTTCCGTTCTTCCGCGAACAGCGCGGCTTCGCCGGCAAGCTGCTCGGCGGCTTCCAACTCTCGGGCGTGACCATCCTCGAATCCGGCGTGCCCTTCACGGTCTCGAACGGCGTGGACGCCGACGGGATCGGCGGCAGCGCCGTCGATCGGCCCAACATCAATCCGGCGGGTCAGCGCGGCGTCCGCGCCGTGCCGTTAGTCAACGCACAAGGGTTCATCACGGGTTATGTCAACCCGGACGCCGGTAACGCGGCGATCGATCCGAACACCGCCTACTACATCGCCAACCCGACCTTTGTGCCCGGACTACTGGGAAGCGTTCCGCGCGTCGGCAGCGCCCCGCGCAACTCGGAGCGCTCGCCGGGCCTCGAAAGCTTCGACTTCAACATCCTGAAGCGGACGAGGCTCTCGGAATCTACCGCCGTCGAATTCCGCACGGAGTTCTTTAACATCTTCAACCACCCGCAGTACGGCGTCGCGAGCGTGAGCCCGTTCGCGCCGGTCGGCAACCCGGGCGGAGCCAACTTCATCGGGACCAACACCACCGGCTCGGCGGCGGGCGTGTACCTTCAACCGAACACCCGCCTCTCCGACGGCGGCGGTCGCGTCATCCGATACCAGTTGAAGCTGATCTTCTAAGATCAGTTTCTCTCACCAACACACGAGCCCCCGGCGGAGGAG
>JBOGOY010000751.1:0-2872 GCA_050748185.1 Pyrinomonadaceae bacterium | reverse complement strand
AACCCCACCTTCAGCCAGCGCTTTCGCTGTCTTGATTTTGGCGTCCACCTTAAAAAGGAGACGCTACACTTAACGTTGAATCGCGGCGGCACTTCGTTTTCGCGCCTCGGGGCGCTCAGCGGGCAAGATGCCCGCGCTCCCGGCCAAGAGGCGGCGACTTTACCGGACGACTTCGACATTCAGACGAAAACGGCTTCAATGAGAAGCCGGTTCGCGCGCCGTCCGTGCCGGCCGCAAAACTTGGCATGGACAGGCCCGCTTGGCGGGATCGGTAATCACTTGTCAACGACAAATGCACCTGCTTGTGGTGCTCCTCCGCTAAATCGAAACTGACGAGATTGGGACACAATCAGGGAGTGAGCCACGAACCCACACGAACAAACACGAAGCAAGGCCAAAAAATTTCGTGTTATGTTTTGTGTGGATTCGTGGATCATCTTTTGCTTCCGTCCCAATCTCATCAGTTAATTGCACCCTGATTCCTGCTCTGTGCACCTACCTCCTATGCACCTTAGTCCTGTGTATGCACGGCCCCACGAGCATCACTTCGGAGGTTGGCTTGAGACAAATATGTTTCCTGCCTCAAGGCAGCCAGATTTGTTGAAGGACCGTCGGTCTGCTCCGAAATTGCTCGGAAGCTGTAAAGCTTTGAGAGCACCGTGCGAATCCCTTCCGGCGAGGTGTTGAATTCTACTCCATCGCACTTTGTCACACCTGTATGCTCCTCAATTAGGCGCTTCACCTGCACGACCTCTCCGCGGTTCAGTCGCTTCAGCAGTGCGATGGTCTTCGGGTCCGCCGGAATAGTAAACGCATGACCGTTCGCCGAGCAGGCGAGATGGTGTTTGGCGAGCGGAATCCAGAGGATCGGATATTCCGGGCAGCCTTGCACCAACGCATCGTCGGCCAACTCTTTCCACGGTAACGGCGGCGGCACCGGGTCGCTCCCCGTGCCGGTCAGGCGTTTGAGCCAAGAGACTTGAAGCTCCCGCGCAAAGTCCGCGTCACGACTTGATTTTCGCAATGCTTTGATCGCCAGTTGTGTCACCTCGGAGATCATCTCCGCGCTCGCCTCAAGTTGCTCCGCGGTGGTGGGGAAGTGGTCCCCGGCTAGCGCAGCGTTGACGAATTCCTCGATCTGTTTTTTCAGGTAATCCAATATGTCCCGCGAGGGCCGTAAAGGTTCAAGCGCGAGGCTCAGACTGAGCGACAAGCCACCGACCGACTCCGCGACGTGCCAGAAACTCGCAGGCCAGTAGATGACATCGCCCGGCTCTCCTTCCAAGATGAGCGCATCCTGACGAAGCACGGCAAAATCCGAGGCCAGTCGCGCGTCGTCATCTCCTCCTTGAAAAAACTCTTCCGGCCAGAGATACATTTTCTTGTGCCCTTCGATGACAAACAGAAAGATGTCAACCGGGTCTTTATGTATGCCGAGCGGCGTTTTATCGTAATTGCCGAAGAAGACGACCCCATCAACTAAAGGTTGGAGCGAAATCTCAGTCAACAGACCCCGCAGAAACTCTCTCACCCTTTGCCACAACTCGGCGTCGTAGGCTTGAAAGCTGTTAAGAATCAATCCGAAGCACTGACCATTCAGCTTACGCGTCACACGCGCGGCATAATCCGCAACGGATTGATCGCTCGGCTCAGGGAGATAAGTTTCAGGTTGCAGGCTAAAGTCATCTTCCCTGTAAAACCGAAAGCGCACGTCCGCCTCGCTCGCGCGGAATTGATCGGCGGCGTGGCGGATGGCTGAAAACGCCTCTTCAGCCGTCGCCAGCGAGCGGGCGAAAGGCTGCTTAATAACGAGCGGGCTTTGGCCCCAGTGGCGCTTAACGAAATGCGGCCAGAAGTCAGATGGGAGAACGAATTCAGCGCTCATCATTTCTCACTTAGATCGTCGCAGCAGGAAAGAGCCTTCCTGTCCCCGCGAGGATGACATGAGCAGCGAGACTCACCGCTGCTCATCACGCCCACTTGCTTGCGAAGGTACTAAATCTTCTTCGCCCAGCGTTGGTCTCTCGCTCCATGGCAGAAGTTCCCCGAATGATAGGGGCGGCGTGAGAAAGATGAAACAGCCTAAGAGCGTAAAAGCCAATCAGTCTTTCAATCAACGCTTCCCCCGCCAGCGCACAACTCGAACTTAAAGCGACATAAAACGCGCTCTGAGACGGCAATGGCTTCAGGAGTCAGTTGATTCATGCGCGCCGGCCGGTCGGGCTTTAACCACTGGCCCCTGATGGTAGTGCCATCGCTGACTTGCTGGGCAAAGATTATTCTGTCGTGACACATCCGGCAGTAATTATTTGTTTGCCTTTGCCACCCCTGATCTGTTTTTGCTGGCTGCCGGTCAAGTCCTTAACCGATTCCTTATTGAGCTTCAACTTGCCGACCTTGACCTTCCCCTTTGTCTCTTCCGTTTCCGTGCTTTGCTTCTTCTTCGCGACCATGACGGCTCTCCTTTTGCGATGTGCCCCGGCGCTTCGGCCGAAGGCATGAAGATGCGAGGTGGAAGCGAGGCGTGATGGCGCGGCGATTCTCGCGCCTGCCATGCTGCTCTGTTAATGAAACCTGATGATGCTTACATCCAAGTCGCTACTCGGCTATCCACAAGCGCAGGTCCATTGATTGTTGCAACTGGCGGTACAACCACCGCCGCCACTAGCTGGACGTGGCCGTGCTCCGCCCTTGACCTGTTTGGCCTCTTCGGTTGACAGGTCTTTGAGGGTTTCTTTGTTGAGCTTCAACTTGCCAACCTTGACTTGGCCCGTGCTCTTTTTCTTGGCAACCATCGTGTCCTCCTCCTTTGAGGTGTGGAGTGGTTGGGAATCGACGCGGAAGTTGAGGCCTCACGCGCGAGAGCGAGAGG
>JBOGOY010000750.1:0-2872 GCA_050748185.1 Pyrinomonadaceae bacterium | reverse complement strand
GATCTCGGCCGCGCGGCCGGCGAGTTGCGGCTCGGGCTGCGACAGGGAGAGCGTAAGTTCATCCTGCGCGCCCTCTTGGGTCAGGACGCGCGCGGCATGCTGGGCTGGCTCGAAGGCGAGGCCGGCGGTTGGGTTGAACGTCACCGGCGTTGCGAAACCGCGCTCGCCGGGGCGGCCGGAGAGTGGGGCCGGAGGGCCGGCGCGACGGCACGCCTGCTGGCCGAATTGAAACTCTTTGTGCCGGAAGGCGCGGGCGACCCGACGCCGGCGCAATAATCCGCATGCGCGCATGCGCGTCGGGCTCTTTGGTTTTTCTGGTGCACGTACACTCCTGTGCTATAATCCCGCTCCTGCTGAACCCGCGCTTTATCACAGCAACTCTCGTCTTGCTCGTTTAAGAATTGGAGGATTGAAAGCCATGGCCACCGAGCTCCAACGCGGGGCGAACTCTCCCAACCTGAACCTCAATGAGATGTTGGGCGCAGACGCCGACGCGCTGCTTAATTACACGTCGCGCACGATTCCTAAGGAGCAGTTACAACTGCCCGGCCCCGATTTTGTCGATCGTGTCTGGTCGGCTTCTGATCGCAGCCCGCGCGTACTGCGCTCGCTGCAGTCGCTCTTCGACGCAGGCCGCCTCGGCGGCTCGGGCTACCTTTCGATCCTGCCCGTCGATCAAGGCATCGAACACTCGGCCGGCTCTTCTTTCGCGCCGAACCCCGTCTACTTCGATCCCGATAACATCGTCCGCCTCGCCGTCGAAGGCGGTTGTAACGCCGTCGCCTCGACCTTCGGCGTCCTCGGCGTGGTCGCGCGCAGGTACGCCCACAAGATTCCGTTCGTCGTGAAGATCAACCACAACGAACTGCTGACTTATCCGAACAAGTTCGATCAAGTTTTGTTCGGCACGGTCAGCCAGTCGCACGACATGGGCGCGGTCGCCGTCGGCGCGACGATCTATTTCGGCTCGGACGAGTCCACGCGACAGTTAACTGAGATCGCAGAGGCTTTCGCCTACGCACACGAACTGGGCATGGCGACGATCCTGTGGTGCTATCTGCGTAACCCTAAGTTCAAATCAGACACGGGCGACATGCACACCGCGGCCGACCTGACGGGGCAGGCCAACCACCTCGGCGTCACCATTCAGGCCGACATCATCAAGCAGAAGCTGCCGACCACCAATGGCGGCTACAACGCGCTCAACATGGAAGGCTCCTCCTACGGCAAGACCTCCAAGAAAATTTACGAAGAGTTGACGACCGACCATCCCATCGATCTAGTCCGCTATCAAGTGGCTAATTGCTACATGGGCCGCTGCGGCCTGATCAATTCGGGCGGCGAGTCGAAAGGGGCCAGCGACATGCAGGAAGCCGTCCGCACCGCCGTCATTAACAAGCGCGGCGGTGGCATGGGCCTCATCTCCGGCCGCAAGGCCTTCCAGCGCCCGATGAACGAAGGGGTCCAACTGCTGAACGCCATTCAGGACGTGTACCTGTCGCCGGACATCACCATCGCTTAGCGCAGTGGTCAGTGGATGGTGGGCAGAAAAAGAAGACGGCGCAACCCAATCGTTTACTCCGTCAAACCTTTCTGCTACTGACCACTGACCACTGACCACTTTCTCCCGTGCCCGACCCGCCACAAACGCAGATCGCCGATGCCGATTTACTGCGCGCCGTTGCGCGCGGCGACGAGTCTGCGCTCGCCTCGATTTACAATCGCTACAGTTCCATCCTTTTAGGCTTGTTACTCCGTATATTGCACAGTCGCCCCGAGGCGGAAGACGTGCTGCAGGAAGTTTTCGTGCAGGTCTGGCGTCGGGCGGCTGATTTTGACGAAGCGCGCGGGCGGGCCTTTACGTGGCTCGTGACGCTCGCGCGCAGCCGTGCCATTGACCGCCTTCGCGCGATTGATTCGCGTGACCGCGCCGTGAACAACGCGGCGATGCTCAGCCCTTCCGAGGACGTGAGCGACGCCAGCGATGACGCGCTGCGCTCCGAACGGGCCGAGATCGTGCGCCGGGCTCTGGCCGGGATTCCCGAAGAGCAACGTCGCGCCCTCATGCTCGCTTACTACGAAGGGCTGACGCAGTCCGAAATCGCCGCGCGACTTAATCAGCCGCTCGGGACGGTGAAGACGCGGATGCGCTCCGGGATGATCAAGCTCCGCGAATTGCTCGGCGAGAAAATTCTCGGCGACGGCGGCGCACACATAGTTTTTTAATCAAAGCTTTAATGACGCACGAAGAAACGACAGAGTTATTGACGGTTCACGCCCTCGACGTTCTCGACGCGGACGAGCGGCGCGCGCTCGAAGCGCACCTCGCCGGGTGCGTCGCATGCCGGGCCGAGGCGGTAGCGTGGCGCGAAGTCGCCGCGTCGCTCGCCTACGCCGCGCCCGAAGTGGTTCCCCCCCGTTCGGAAGTGCTCGAAAGCATCCTCGCGCAAATCAGGACGGAACCCCGGCAACCACAGTTCGCGCCGCCGGCCTTCACGGCGGATTCGGCCGCCGGTCCCAACGGAACACAGGCCGATCAACAACTCGCGCGGTCGAACGTCGTCTCGCTCGACCAGCGCAGACGCGAAGGCGCGAATCGGCGCTCCTACGGCAAGCCGTTATTGTTTTTCGGCAGCATTGCCGCCTCGATCGCCATCGCCGCGCTCGCCTTCACTCTCTTCATGCTGCGGGCTGAGAACCGTCAACTCCGCTCCCAACTCGTGAGCGTTGATGCGGATCTGCGCCGGAACCAAGAGGAGTTGGCGTCACTGCGCGCCGACCGTGAGTTGCTCGCCGCGCCGCAGACGCGCACCGTCGCGCTCGCCGGCACCGAGGCCGCGCCGCAGCAGGCGCAGGCGCGCCTGACTTACGA
>JBOGOY010000749.1:0-2879 GCA_050748185.1 Pyrinomonadaceae bacterium | reverse complement strand
CCGCTCGGCTGCCGCAGCGAGAAGGGCAACATGAAGCCGGTCAAAGTTTTAGCCTTTCGACAAAGGCGCGCAGGATGGTCGGCCGGAAAAGCCATTTACACAAAATATCTGACACCTCCAAGGCGATGGCTAATATGCTGGAAAGAATTACAATCAACCCTGAGCAGTGTGGCGGTCGCCCGTATATCCGGGGGATGCGTATTCGCGTGGTTGATGTTCTTGATCTCTTTGTTGCCGGGTTGAGTTCCGAGCACATCTTGGAAGAGATGCCTGATCTTGAGATGGAGGATTTACAGCCTGCCCTGCAATATGCCACGCGCAGGCTAGATCATCCGGTTCTCGCCGCATGATTATCTGGATAGATGCACAGATGTCTCCCGCAATAGCGTCTTGGGTCTGAGGTTTAGAGATGAGTACAAAGGTTCGCGCAACCATCGAAGATTTGTATAAAGTGCCTAATAGTTTTAAGGCAGAACTTGTAGATGGAGAGGTGCGCTTGATGTCCCCGACGGGAGATTTGCCTAATCGCGCGGGCGGGGCGATTTACGTTAGCCTGCGTTTATTTGAACCCAAAACCAAAGGCGGGCGTGCTTACTCAGATAATGCGGGCTTCAGAGTAAATCTCCCTCACCGTGAATCATTCAGTCCTGACGCTTCCTTTCACGTTGGCAAATCTACCGGGATGAGATTTCTTGAAGGCGCGCCCGTCTTTGCCGTCGAAGTTAGAAGCGCAGGGGATTATGGCCCAGCCGCCGAGGAAGAGATTAACCAGAAGCGTGCTGATTATTTTGCCACCGGGACGTTAGTCGTATGGGATGTGGATTTGCTCAGTGATGATGTGGTCAAAGTATATCGCGCAAGCGACCCGAATCATCCAGCCATCTACCGGCGGGGAAAGTTTGCAGAGGCGGAACCGGCCGTTCCCGGCTGGACCATATCCGTAAACTCTCTCTTTGATTAAGAGGCGCTCAACAAATCGTTCAATTCAACACCCCGGTAGTCGAGCTTTCACACTTGTGTCAGACCTTTGACTTGAACGCTGCGCGCCCGGCGCGCATTAATTCGGGCGTTTGATCTCTTTCCTAATGTGTAGGGCTCTGAGTTTAGGGAACTGCTTTGGGCTATCTGAAACGGCACTCGAAGCTTTTTCTCTGGTTGACGAAGATCGGGCTGGGCGCGCTCAAAACAGGGATTTTAACTGTCACGCGATGGACCCGGACGGGAGTCTTATTTGGTCACGCCTCGCCTGTGCCGTCCGCGAGAGGTTTTCAGTTCGCGGTAAACCCTATCGAGATGAAAGACATGGCGACCATCTATATCTCCTATAAGCTGGAAGAACGAGGGCTGGCCCAGCAGGTAGCTCAGGCACTGGAACGACACGGGCATCGAGCCGTCTATGATGCGGTGGCGTTGTCGCCCGGCGAAGACTGGCGGCGCGTGCTGCTCGACGCGCTTCATGGTTCAGACGCGATCGTGTTGTTGCTGACAGAGCGCTCTCTGGCCTCCCCGTTTGTGTTGGGCGAACTTGGGGCCGCACGGGCTCTGTTCCATTCGTTCGGGCAGATGCTGATTCTGCCGGTCCTTGTCGGAGACATGGCCGTGCCCCCGGTGGTGAGCGATCTGTTTGTCGTCAGAATGGCGGCCGGTCAGGACGCAATCGAGCAGGCCGCCGACGAGATTCTTAAAGCGCTCACAGATCATCTCGCTCGCAGTCGCCGCGGACACCCGCGCATCTTCATCAGTCACCGGCACCATGACGTAGCTATCGCGCAGGCTCTGGTCAGGGTCATCGAGGCTTCGTTCGACGTGGGTCCAAGCGACTTGAGGTGTACGTCCGTCCATCCTTACAAACTTCGGGCCGGGGACCGCACCGGCGACCGACTCCGCACCGAGATTCGCCGGGCCGAGGCCGTCATCGGCATCCTCACGCCGGACACTAAGGCTTCGAGTTACGTGCTGTTTGAACTGGGCGCTTCGTGGGGCAGAGGCGGCGTCACCTTTCCGTTGCTGGCCCGCGGCGCGTCGCTCGCAGACGTGCCGGCCCCGATCGGTGACTTGCATACCATCTCGCTCGAAGACGAGGCGGAGTGTCATCAACTCGTGGACGATCTGGCCGATGTCACATCTCTCAGCCGTCAGGAGAAACAGGGCGCGGCCGTTTCCCAACGCATTGATGAACTGGTCGCGCTGGCCCGCGACGCCGCGGGCGGTAAGTCGTAACGTCAAATCCGGGGCGGCCTGACGTCCTCTCGCGTCTCACATCCAAAAGAAACGCGGCCACCGGCTGTTAGCCGTGGCCGCGTTGACATTCAAGTGTGAGCGCCCCTCTCTCAAATCCACCTGCCGGCTTTCGCCAGTTTACGCATTTTGCGCTTGACCATCTCGCGCTTCAGCATCGTGGTGTGGTTGATAAAGACGATGCCGTCGCAGTGGTCCGTCTCGTGGAGCAGACAACGGGCGGTCAGTTCCATCCCGTCGATCTCGAACGTCTCGCCGTTGACGTCCTGCGCCTGCACGACGGCGCGCAAGCTGCGCTCGACGGGGAAGAACACGTCGGGGAACGAGAGGCACCCTTCGTCGTCCGTCTGCTCGCCCTCGACCCGCAGGACGACGGGGTTGACGAGCGCGATGCGCTGCCGCGGATCGTTGCCGCCCGAACAGTCCATCACAAACAGGCGCGCGGAGACGCCGACCTGTGTCGCGGCGAGGCCGACGCCGCGCGCTTCGTACATCGTCTCGAACATATCAGAGACGAGTTTCTTTAGCCGCTCGTCAAACTCCGTGACGGGCTCGCCCGGCGTCTCCAGCACCGGGTCCGGGTATTTCACGATTTCGAGTAAAGCCATGCTTGCGGTTCCCTGCGCGAGGCGGCGGGGGCC
>JBOGOY010000748.1:0-2879 GCA_050748185.1 Pyrinomonadaceae bacterium | reverse complement strand
CGGGGCCGGCCGCGCGGCTCACGCCACCGACGTCAAGTTCGGCCCGGGCGGGATGCTCGACGTCTATTTCGCCGCCCGCTACTTGCAACTGAGGGACGACGTGCCCGATCCGCCCGACGACGATCGCTCGACGGACGCCACGCTGGCGCGCCTTCGCGAGCACGGTGCACTCGACGCGCCGGCCCACCGCGTACTCGCCGATGGTTACGCGCTTCTGCGCCGGCTGGACCACTTCATGCGCCTCATCAGCGGGCGCTCGACGCGCCTCCCGGCCGCGCCCGATCACCCTTTGCTCGCCGACCTCGCACGCCTTGCCGGGTATGCGTCGGCCGACGATCTCACGCGCGATCTCGCCGCGCACATGAGGGCGATCCGCACCGCGTATGACAACGTGACGGGCGGAGGCTGAGAGTGAGGTTGTGCCGCCTTTGCTAGACAATGTCCGCAAGTTGAGCGATCCGCCGGCGTCGCTCTTCCGCGCCCGGCACGGCGCAGCCTCTCGCCGACGCGATTCGCTCGAAGGCCGACTCAGCAGGTGATGCGCCTCGTATCTCTGACAGGGTGTAATCAAAAGTGAGGCGCAGCAATCACCTTAGCTTACAATATGAGCGGAGGTGAGCTATGACCCGCAGCGAGACACCAGACCAACACTGGCAAGAACTAACAGCACGGCTCAAGCAGCATCCAGAGTTGTCCGGGCGAATTGAAAGATTACTGGAGATCGTCGAGAACACTGACGGCGATTCTTTGACGGCGGATGAAGTGGAGGAGCGCGTCGTCGAAGAGGTGCGGCGCATCGGGCACGATGTGGTGCAGGGTTGGGCGGGTCGCAAAGCGGCGCGGCTGGAAGGCGAGTACGCGCGGCGGGCTGGCTTCGAGCGGAGAGGTAAAAAAACTCTACTGGCAGACGCGCTTCGGCCAGATAGAAATCCGTGAGCAACTATGGCGACACCGGCAGCGCAATCAGATGGTCCGCCCCTTTGTGCAGGCGGCACGAGTCAGTTGTCGCTCGTACAGTTTGGGTTTACAGCGCGTGGTCACGGACTTTGCCGCCGACACAGTTCGTTTGCTGCCGCGGTGGAGAAGGTCAAAGAGCATTACGGGATCGCCGTCTGCGCCGGGACGGTGCGCTCGATCACCGAAGGACACGCCGCCAGCTTTGGTGACGAGTTGGCAGCGGTGGCGCGGATGCCTGAGCGTGGCGTCCACCGGATGATCGGCGAGATGGACGGAAGTTTCGTCCCCTGTGTGGAAATCAAAGAGAACACAGGGGATCGGCGTCAGCAACGCTCGTGTTGCTGGCATGAAGCGAAGCTGTGCATGGCAGTTGTGGTTGGCAGCACGCAGCGACGCTTTGGTGCGACCATGCAGGGTGTCGAGCAAGCAAGCCGGTCAGCACTGGCGGCGCGTCGTCATCTCTGCGGGCGGCGGTCAAAACACAGCGGTGCACTGTGTCGGCGATGGCGCGCGGTGGATCGTCGCGCAAGTTCATCAGCAGTTCGGCGCGCAGGGCCGCTACTTGGTGGACTTCTATCACGTCTCGGAGTATTTGGCTGCTGCCGGAGATGCGATAGCCAAAGAGCACAGTCGCGCGTGGCGCAAAGTGCAACAAGCGAAATTGAAAGAGAACCAAGTGGGAGAAGTCTTGGCGGAATTAGCGCGTTGGCGAGAACCGGCGGCAGTCGCCGACGAAGCAGCGCCGGTCAGGAGATGTGAGCGGTACTTGAGCGAAAGACAAGCGTATCTGAATTACCAAGACGCGATCGCCGCAGGGTTGCCCATTGGGTCAGGAGAGATTGAGAGCGGGCAGCGGCATGTCGTGCAAGCGAGATTGAAAATCAGCGGGGCGTGGTGGCTGATGGAGAATGCGGAAAAGATGCTGGCGTTGAGAGTGATGAGAGCCAATGGAGAATGGCAATCATACTGGCGGCAGCAGCGTCAAGCTCATACGTAGCCGTTGCTTGTCGCGCCACACTTTTGATTACACCCTGTTCTGACATCAGTCGCCGCCCCCGGTGCTTTGCGTCGCCCGCTTTGTGGTAACATCGCCACCGTCAGCCCCGTCGGACCTCGCACGGCTTCTCGCCGGGAAAATGCACGCGAAGGAGCGCCGGCCATGTCTAAATTCAAGATCACAGAGCACCGCGCGGGCCACGTCGTCGTTCTCGACCTCGAAGGCCCGCTGACTTTCGGCGAAGGCAGCGTCGCGTTACGCGAGGCGATTCAGAGCCTGTTGCACGAAGGGAAACTCAATTTGCTGCTCAACCTCGGGCATGTCACTTATGTCGATTCGGCCGGACTCGGGACGCTTGTCGGGGCGCACACGACCGTGGCCAACGCCGAGGGCCAACTCAAGCTCCTGCACGTCACCACCAACGTCAAAGACCTGATGTCGCTCACCAAAATCATCTGCGTCTTTGATTTTTACGAGGACGAACTGGAGGCGCTCAACGCTTTCTCGCTCGGCGAGGAGTACGAGTTGGTCCCCTACGAGGGAGAGGTCAGTTGGGCGGACGCGGAAGAGGACGAGCGGATGCTGCGGTGGGCGAAATGGGAGGTCAAGAGCGGCGAGGGCGGCGGCAGTAGCTGAGCCGCTCGCACGGCCGCGAAGCCGGCCGGAGCCGCGTTAGGGGCTTCTTACCGCGCCGAGGAGGGGCGCGGGGACCAGAGTTGGACGCCGTCCGCATCGTGGGCGGTCGCGGCGAGTAATTCGCTGACGCTCCTGCCCAGCGCAGGGTGGACCAGAGCGGGCGCGAGATCGGCGAGCGGGGCGAGCACGAAGCGACGCAGGTGCAATCGCGGGTGCGGCAGCGTGAGGTATTCAGTGGCGCGTCGCTCGTTGCCGTAAAGCAGCAGGTCGAGATCGATGGAGCGCGGCC
>JBOGOY010000747.1:0-2883 GCA_050748185.1 Pyrinomonadaceae bacterium | reverse complement strand
GGTAGGTTTTACCTTGGCTCATCATCGCCATCTTTGTCGTCATCGCCGTCGGCGGGGGGCGGGGGAGGCTGTGGGGGGCCGGGGTAGCGCGACGGCTGGCTGCTGAAATTGTTGCCGCCGGTCGCGCGACTCTCGACGTAGGGAAGCGTGTGCTTGACGGAGAGCTGCGTGTCGAGGAAATCGATCGCGCGCTCGGAGATGCTGGTGACGCGGTAGCGCCCGCGATCAACCACATCGTCGCGCTGCACTGTGAGCAAGCCGGAGGGATTGTCGCTGGTCGATTGCTGCTGTTTGAGGATCGCCTTGTCGCTGTTGCGCGCGTTGCCGAGCAGCCCGACGTAAGTGAACGGCGGTGGCGGCGGCGCGGCGACGTTGAGCGTCGCCGGGTTCGAGTAGAGTTGGCCGTCGGGCGTGCGTACCGAGATCGAGCGGCCGCCCGGTGCGACGATCATCGACGCGGGCACGTTGGCGGAGAGTTGCTGCCCGCTTACAAACTGCGTCGGCACCTCCTGACCGTCGAGGTAGACGCGCGACTCGGGCGTAAACTTGTCGCCCGTCACGTCGAGCTTGAAGTCGCCCGTGCGCGCGAAGACGTTTGACGGCGCGAGACCGCTCAGGTTCAGGGGCGGTGGAGGCGTCGGTGTGGGCGTCGGAATGTCTTCGACCGGAGGGACGGCGATGGCCGGGCCACCAGTGCGATTCCCGCCCGTCGGGACGTAGTAGGCGAAGATGTTGCGGTTCGGCTCACGCCCCCCGCTCTGAGGGGACCAGTTAACGTCAACCGGGCGCACGATGCCGGCGAGGCCCGCGTCGTCTCCATCGAATGGCGTCTGGCCGTTGACGGTCACTTGCGGCGTGGATCGCGTGCCCGTCCCGGTGACAACACGAGGCCCTCTCGGCGAACTGCCGCCGAACAACATACGCGCGACGAAGAAGAGCGCCAGCGCGCCGAGGACGAGCGCCGCGATCGTCTTGTTGCGTTCCGCCGGAGTCTTACCTTCAAACATTGCCATAAATTTTTTGAGTGCTAGGTGACAAGTGACAAGCAAGAACTGTCTTCTTCTTGTCACTTGTCACCTGTCACTATTCACTTTCTGCTCTTGTCACTCATTACCTGTCACTGTTCCATTGATGCCTGCGCGCCGGCGCGGCGGAAGTAGGCGGACATGTCGAGGCGGAGGCTGACGACGGCGCCGCGCGCGCCGCCCGCGCCCGACTCGTTCACGCCTTCGAGTTGCACGCCGTTGATGACGACGAAACGGGGGCTCGCTTCGAGGTCGCGGATGAAGCGTCGGATGTTCGCGTAAGGCCCTTCGACCGTCAGCGTGATGTCGATGCCGGGGAAGATGGTCTGCCGTCGAGACGTGCCGGGGCCTTGCGTCGTCGGCCGCTGAGACTGTGCCCTCTCGTCCTGATAGGTGAAGGAGAACTGCGCGCGCGCGAGGCTGTGGCGGCGCGTCTGCGCGTTCAACTCTTCGATCACGGCCGTGCTGGCCTCTTCGCGCGAAGCGAGGCGCTCCGACTCGAAGTTACTCAGGCTTTTGAGAATGTCGTTGGCGGTGGCTTGCGCGTCGGCGTCGCTCCTCGTCCCCTTCTCCGCCTCGCGCAGGTAGGCTTGAAGTTGCGTCCGCTCGTGCTGCGCCTCAAGGAGACGTGCGCGCGCGGGCGCGAGGTACAGGAAGTATGCGCCGAGCGTCAGCGCGAGCAACGCGAACGAGGCGACGAGCGCGACGAGTTCGGTCGAGCCGAGCCGCGCGCGAGCCCGCGCGGCGCGCAGATGACTCAGGCGCGCGCGCAACGCCTCCGGGGTGCGGCGGCGGGCGTCGTGTTTCGCCGGGGCGGTAGTAGTGGTGGTGGTGGTGGCGGGCGTTCCGTTTTTCATCGCTGTCGTGGCCGCGCCTCCCCCGCCGTCGTCACCGTCTTCGGCGACGCATCAGGACTGGTTCCCACGTCTTCCGGCGTCGCTTCGGATGCGGCGACGTTGGTGTTTTCTTCGCTCCGGCCTACCGGCGGCAACGAGATCGTGCCCGCGCCGGGCGCGTAAAACACACGCAACGTCGCCTCGGTCCCGGCCTCGCCGCGCTCGGTTCGCGTGCCCTCGCGGATCAGGTTGGCGGAGAAGACGCCAGTGCTCGCCATCCCGGCCATCATGCGTGTGATCTCGGCGGGCGTGCGCCCGACGACCGTCAACTCCAGTTCGCCGCGGGTCGCCGCGCCGCGTCGCTCGACGTTACTGACGCTGATGCGCGAGACGCGGACGCCCTGCGGCAGCGTCGCTTCGAGGTTGGCGAGCAACAGCGACCACGAAAACTTTTTGCGATCCACGATCGAGTGTGCGGCTTCGAGCGTCTGGCGCTGCTCTTCGGTCAAAGTCTGGCGCACCTGCTCGTCGCGCTCCTTGATGGCGTCTCGCTCCTGACGCAGGCCGCGCAGATCGCGCTCGACCGCGTCGGCCTGCGCGCGCGTCCGGCTGCCTTCGCCGGCGATCAGCACGAGCGCGAGCAGCGACGCGCAGGCGACCACCGCCGAGACGGTCCACGGCAGTGCGCGGTTGCGGAATGGCTCGCTGGCGAGGTTGAGGTTTTCGATCACTTCCGAACTCTTTCAATCACTCCCGAATCAGACGGACAGGGCGAGGCTGGCGCCCTGCGTGAATAGAAGAAAGCATACCCGCTCGGAAAGCCAAATGGCAAAAGGCCGGGTGTGCGGCACGCGCCCTGCCGCCGACATCTTTACACGCCGCGGCGTGGCCCGGGTTGCAGCAAGTTCACAGAGCGAAAAAGTGAATAGTGGCCGAGTGACAAGTGACAGGAGAAAAACAGTCGGCTCATGTTGCCTTTGACTGCGGCTCCGGCCGCCTGATGTGCGGAAGGGCACAACCTC
>JBOGOY010000746.1:0-2890 GCA_050748185.1 Pyrinomonadaceae bacterium | reverse complement strand
GCACGAGCTACGGCGCGCCGACCGAACTTGAGATCGAAATGGCCGAAGAGATCGTTGATGCCGTGCCTTCGATCGAGATGGTGCGGATGGTCAACAGCGGGACGGAGGCGACGATGGCCGCGATCCGCCTCGCGCGCGGCGCGACCGGACGGACCAAGCTCGTCAAGTTCGAGGGCTGCTATCACGGCCACGGCGATGCGCTGCTGGTGCGCGCCGGATCGGGCGTCGCTACGCTCGGCCTGCCCGACAGCCCCGGCGTCCCGCCCGCGCTCGCGCGGGAGACTGTGACCGCCCCCTTCAACGACGCGGCCGCGCTCGCACAGATTTTCGAGACCTACCCGGACGAAATCGCCGCCGTCATCATCGAGCCGGTCGTCGGCAACATGGGCTGCGTGCCCCCACGTGAGGGTTATCTGCGAGAGGTCCGTGAAATCACGAGGCGGCACGCCGCGCTGCTCATCTTCGACGAAGTGATGACCGGCTTTCGCCTCGCGCGCGGCGGCGCGCAGCAACTCTACGGCGTGACGCCCGACCTCACGACGCTTGGCAAGATCATCGGCGGCGGCCTGCCGGTCGGAGCCTACGGCGGCAGCCGCGACCTGATGCGACACATCGCGCCGGCCGGCCCCGTCTATCAGGCCGGGACGCTCTCCGGCAACCCGCTCGCGATGACCGCCGGCCTGACGACGCTCAGGCGTCTGCGCGACCAGACAGTTTACGCACGGCTCGAACTGGTCGGCGCGCGCCTCTGCGCGGGACTGACGCAAGCCGCCGGGGAATCCGGCGTGAGGACCGTCACCAACCGCGTCGGCTCGATGTGGACGACTTTCTTCACCGACGAGCCGGAAGTGACCGACTGGACCAGCGCCGCCCGGAGCAACCGCGAAGCTTACGGCAAATTCTTCCACGCGATGCTCGAAGGCGGTGTCTATCTCGCGCCTTCACAGTTCGAGGCCGGCTTCATCGGCCTCGCCCACACCGATGAGTTGCTGGACCAGACAATCGCGGCGGCCAGAACGGCTTTCGCGCATCTGGCTGAAGACAAGTAGTCAATTTTCACCCAAGGCTATCGCTTGGAGATGGCACAATGAACCGTTGTTTCAGCGCAGTTCTGGTGAGCCTTCTTTGCTTCCACGTCACAATCGCGCAAACCAAGACGGAGCTTGAGAGAGCAGAGCTGAAGGGGCCGGTGAACAGACGAAGGCCTAGAGATGTCATTCTACGATCCGGAGGGCAATTTCAGGATGCGGCACACGCTCCAGAAATCGCGGGCAGAAGAGTTTGATGCCCACGGCAATTGGACGAAACGGGCGGCAGCCGGAGTGCTTACGCAGGCCGGGCGCTCGGAAGAAATTCTCAGGGTGACTTCTCGCACCATCACATACTTCTAGCCCTGACTGAGCGGCAATTCCACAATAAAGCTGGTCCCCTTGCCCGGCGCGGACTCGACCCAGATCGCGCCGCCGTGCTGCGCGATGATCTTCCTGACGATGGCGAGCCCGAGCCCGGTGCCCCGCTTCTTGGTGGTGAAGAACGGCTCGAAGACGCGCGCGCGGGTTTTCTCGTCCATGCCGGCTCCACTGTCCGTGACGGTCACGCGGGCGCGCGGCGCGTCTTGAGTTCCGCCGGTGGGGCGGCCGTCGCCGCCGCTGCCGCCGTTCGCCGCCGCGCGCCGCGCATCTGCGAGAGCGATCGTGATCGTGACGGGCGAGCCTTCGGCGCTCGCGTCGACGGCGTTGGCGATCAGGTTGACGAAGACCTGCCGCAATTGGTCCGCGTCGAGTTGCCCCGCGAGCGTCCGCGGGCTGTAACGCTTTTCGACCGGCGTGCGCTTGCGCTGCAATCGGTCGGTGACGAGTTCGAGGCTCGCGTCGAGCAGGTCGTTGAGATTGACGTGTGACAGCGAGAGATCCTTCTCGCGCGAGTATTGCGTAACGTCGATCGTCAGTTTGTTGAGGTGGTTGATGCCGCGCTCGACGAGATCGATGGTGTTGTGCGCCTCGCCCGAGTCGGTCATGTCGCGCAGCATCGCGACGCCGAGGCGGATGCTGCCCAGTGGGTTCTTAATCTCGTGGGCGACCTGCGCGGCCGCCTGTCCGACCGCCGCGAGCGATTCGGTGCGCCGCACCTCGCGCTCGGATTCGGCGGCCTCGGTCACGTCCACGAGCGTCAGGATTTGGCCGCCGTGCTGGCCGTCGATGTCGAGCGGCGAAGAATAGACATCGAAGGCGCGCGTCACCCGCTCTGCCCCCGAGGCTTCTTGCCCCGCTTCCATTGCTTTCAACTCGGCCGGCATCATCCAGCGACCGCGGTAAACCGATTCCGTGACCGGCGACGAGATGGCGGCAGCGATCAGCCGGGCCGCCTCCTCTGGCTCAATGTTCAGTTCGTATACGGAGGCACCGACACCCATCTGCGGGAAGAGTCCGGCGAAAGCGGCGTTGACGCTGCGGATGCGTCCTTCCGCGTCGATCGCGGCGATGGCGCTGACCATGCCTTCGAGCATCTGCGCGTTGAATTGCCGCTCGCGCCTGACGGCTTCGAGACTGCGGCGCAACTGGCGAAAGCGCCGCTGCACCTCCCATGTCGTCGCAGCGGCGACGAAGAGGCCGGTGATCACGGCCAGCACCGTCAGCGAGTCGAGCTTGCTCTTGGCCTTGTTCTCCCAGATCTGACTCTGCCAAGACAAGTCGGCTTGCGCCGCCTGCGCCTCTTTGAGGAATTGTTTGAGCTGATCGTCAAGCCGCTTGAAGTGGGGAAAGCCTTCGAGCGAGTAGCGCTCAAGGTCTTCCGTGACGCGCAGGTATTCGGCCAGATTCGCCTGAAAGGCCCGGCCCGGTTCCGTCCGGGCGAGCGCCCTGCGGCTGAAGCTCTCGGCCAGCTTTTCGAC
>JBOGOY010000745.1:0-2890 GCA_050748185.1 Pyrinomonadaceae bacterium | reverse complement strand
GTGATGACGCGGACGACGAGGCTGACGATGCCGGTCGCGATCTGGATGACGACGTACATCCCGAAGGCCTTGGCGTAAGTCCCGCCCATGCGACGGATCGTGTCAAGGCCGACGAACGGGTTGATGACCGCCTTGAACTCTTCGGTGAAGCCCGCCACCGTCAGCGCCATCGGGTAGTAGCAGAACGCCCACCCCAGACACAATAACAACAGCAAGATGACGAGCCCGGGCGAGCCCGTGAGCGCCGTATAGGCGTTCACGAACATCGAGGCGTCGGCGGCGGCAGACTGCGGCGGCACGATCCCCTCGTACTGCTGCGCGCGAAGCTTATTGTACGCCTCCTCCTGCTGCCGCGGATCGCCGTCCGGGTCGAGCAGCGCGTCCAACTCGGCCTCCGTGACCTGCGTCTGCGGGTTCTGGCCGATGATAGTTTGTTCGCCGGGCGCGGCATCGGCGGCGGAGGGCATCGCCGGCGCGGCCGGGCTCAGCCAGCCGAAGAGGAGCGCGCAGACGAGCACCACCGTCGGACCCATCGTGACAATCGTGATGCCGAGGCCGAGGAAGAGCGGGCAGACCAGATCGTCCCACATCGAGAAGGATGAAAAATCGGGCAGAAAGTTTTTGTCCATCTGCCCCCACGCCACTTTTTTGATGACCAGCGAAATGCAGCCGAACATCACGACGTAGGCCGCCACCTGCCCGCGCCAGCCGCCGAGCAGCAACAGACCGTAGAGCAGAACCAGCATCACTAAGCCCGCGAGGTTCTTGAACGGGTAGGCGACAGCCGCTCCAAAGTCCGCCAAGCCGAAGCCGGAGTCTTGGAAGTGTCGGTGCGTGGCGCGCGCGCGGGCGTCCGCGTAGCGGTTGCAGAGGTCGCCGCAGAGTGGGCAGAGCGCGGTCTTGCTGGTCCCCACGAAGTTCGGGCAGCCGGCACAGAGCAGCGCGCCGCAGATGCGGCAGACGTATTCGGGCGCGAGTTGCGGGTGAAAATGACAGGCCGGGGCCGCGTACGGGTTGGCGTCGTGGACGTGTGCGCCGCCGCCGGCATGCGCTCCCGCCGCGCCGTGGTTGTTTCCGTCGCCGTAAACGCCGCGCGCGTCGCCGTCCGTCATCGCCTCGACTTCGGGAAAGACTCGCGCGCCTTGTTGGTGTTCGTCGCCGTGCGCCGTGCCCGCGGCTGTTTCAATTCCCGGCATGAAGCCGTCGGCGGCTACGGTCGAAGAGTCGGACTGCTGCTGCGGCGACGAATGAGACTGCGACATCTCGGAGAGGGGCGGCGGCGGCTCGGCCGGCAGCGCGACCTGCTCCTCGCCATTGAAGATGCGGCGCAGGAGGGGCGCGCGATCCGCCTCGATCCAACGCAGGTTGCCTTTGCGAACCTGATCGCCGGGCTGCACCAGCCCTTCCACAATCCACTGCTTCAGCGTCGGCAGGTCAGCCTGATAAATCTCGCCGTTGCACATCACCTGCCAGATCTCTTCGACTTCAACGCTCATCTCTTCTCCTGCCGGCGCGCCGCCTCGTCCGAATCGTTAACGACCAACGCACGTACATTGCGAACTGAAAACTATGAATACTGGTTTGTGGTGAGTAGATCGCGGCTTGAAGCTTGTGGCCGCCGGGTCGTGGCGGTTGGCTTTTCGCGCGTGTGGGGCAAGGCGAGGGCTCTCGGTCGAAACGGGCCAAGCAATGCGCCCGCTTGGGTTTCACGCCCGCATGAAGCGGGTGTCTGAATTTACGGTCCCGCGTGGGCGGCTGGCAATCGAAATTTAAAGGCGCGGGTTTTCAACGCTCAAGCTCTCGTCGGAGCTTGAGGTAGAGCGTCTGATCGAGCTTTTCGAGCGCGCGACTTTGCGCCATGGCAGCGGCGCGATCGCCGAGTTCGAGATAGACGACGCCGAGGTTGTAGTAAGCCTCGGGCTGTTCGGGGCGCAGGCGCGCGGCCTGCTGGTAGGACTTAATGGCCTCGTGGAAGTTGTTGGCGAAGTAGTAGGCGTCGCCGAGCTTGTTGTGGGTTTCGGCCGAGTTGGGCCGCAACTTCAACGCCTGCTGGTAGGCGCGGATCGCTTCGCGGGCGCGGCCCTGCTTAACCTTGCAGTAGCCGACCTGCATCCACGCCTCGGCGCGTCCGGGGTTTTTGTTGGCCGCGTTCTCGAAATAATTGAGCGCGCTGTCGTAATTGCCGAGCCAGAGCGAATTGAGCCCGCTCTTGTAGGACCAGTCGGCCGACGCCTCGGCTCCGCGGGCAAACGTCGCGCGCTCGCGATTGGCGGCCAGTTCGTCGAAGCTGATGATCTGCTCTGCCGGCTTGAGCGACGCGACGCGCGAAGAAGCGATCGCGAGGTTGATGTTCTGCCCGTTGGTAACTTTGATCGTGACGACGCCGACGACCTGCCCCTTCATGTTGAAGACGGGGCTGCCGCTGTTGCCGTGCGAGATGGGCGCGGTGGTCTGGATGATCTGGCCGAGGTTCGGCACCTCGCGCACCGCCGAGACGATGCCGTCGGCGATCGAGCCTTCGAGCCTGAGCGGGTTGCCGATGACGAAGACGTGCTCGCCCTCTTCGGGGACTTCAGTCGTCAATTCGACGGCGGAGCGCGGGCGCTCGGCCGCCGCCGGCACGTCGAGCAGCGCGAGATCGCCCTCTTCGTCCACCGCGAGCGCGCCGGCCGACGGATAGACGCGGCCCTTGCCGTCGAGCGTCTTGACTTCGACGCGGCGCGCGCCCTCGACCACGTGCAGGTTGGTGACGACCCGGCCGGGGCCGACGAAAAAGCCGCTGCCGCTCATCAGCGAGTTGCCTTTAACGTCGTAAGTGACGACGGCGACGACCGCCGGCTTGACGCGGCGGATGAGTTCGGGGAGCGAGGCTTGCGCGGCCGGCGCACCT
>JBOGOY010000744.1:0-2892 GCA_050748185.1 Pyrinomonadaceae bacterium | reverse complement strand
CCTCTCGGCCCTCTTGCTGTTGCTCTTCACGCGCGGGCGTCTGATCGAGTTGTCTCGCTGGCTTGACGCCGAGCAGCCGCCGCTCATCAACGTCGCGCACGCGCTCACGCTCGCGGCGCTCTTCTTCGCGTCGGCGCAGGCCTTTAACTCCGTGCTGCCCGAGCAAGGATTGCTGCGCGGGGTGCTCGGCTTTTTCTTCCTCTGGACCCTGTGGAACAACCTGTTCTCCGCTTTTGACGCGCGCCGGCTGCTTCGTAGCGTCGCGGTTCTGCTCGCCACCGCCTTCGTCGTCAAGCACCTGCTGCTCGCCGCGCTCTACGCGCCTGACAGCGGTTGGCTTAAGCAAGTCGCCGGCGCGCTCGTCGAAGGCTTAACGCAGGGCACGCTCGGCCGGCAGCAGCAGCAGGTCGCGCCCGCCACCGGCTACATCTCTTTTTTCACGCTCGCGCTCTACGTCGGCGGACTCTTCCTGCTGCCCGCCGCGCCCGGAAACAATCGACACGGCGCGCCGGAAGCGTCGGAAGTCCTCGAACGCTATCGGCGACTTCCGGCCGAAGAGCAAAGATTGATGCGGGTTGCGATTTCGCGACCGGGGATTGAGCCGCCTGTCGCGGAGAATCAGGTGGACGCGATATTAATCGAGGGCGAGCTAGTTTCCGGCCCTGCCGAGGACACGGCCCGCAGCGAATGAGTGAACTACACAGACGCCTTCGGCCGCGCATTACCGAGGAGCCGTCGCTCGGCTTAAAGGCGTTGAGAAAATTGAGTTGTCGGGCGACAGAAGAACGAGCATCGCCGCTCACTTGGTGAGAGCCTTGATCGAGAGCGTCACCTGACAATCCTCGCAGCAGATGGCGATGCCGCGCAGTCCGCGTTTCACAGACTTGCGCGGCATTCGATCGAACGGACGGCGATGGATGACAGGAAGCTTGATGTCTCTATTCTGTCACTTATCACTTGTCACTGCTTTTACCAGTTGACCACCACTTCTTCTAACTGCTGCCACGCCGGCGCGTCCACACGGATCGAGACGCGATGCAAACGTTCCGGGTCGCTTAGCAGTCGGCCCGCGCCGTGGGCAACCGCCGCGAGCGGCTCGTCGGGCACGACGACGTGCAGTTTCAACTCGCCCTGCAGACGCTCGGCCATGCCTTCGAGCAGTGCGCCGCCGCCTGTCAGGATCAGACCGGTCTGGTAAATGTCGGCCGTCACGTCCGGCTGCGACTCTTCGATCGCGCGCCTGACGCCGGCGACGATTTCCGTCAGCACCGGATCGAGCGCCTCGCGCACTTCCTCGGAACTGATCTCGACGGCCTTCGCCAACCCGGTCGTCAACTCCTTGCCGACCACCTCCATGCGCCGCGCCTCTTTCTTTTCGGCGCGGTTCAGCCGGCGCGCGCCGAGTTGCCGCTTGACCTGTTCGGCTGTTCGCTCGCCGAGTTGCATCCCATACTTGCCGCGCACGTAATCGCGGATTGACTCGTCCATCGCGTTGCCGGCCACGCGCAGGCTCGCCGAAGAGACGACGGCCGCCGAGGCGACGATCGCGATGTTGGTCGTGCCGCCGCCGATGTCCACGATGAGGTGCGCGCGCTCGTCGTCATACTTGAGCCCCGCGCCGAGCGCGGCGGCCAATCCCTCGTCCACCAGATCGACGCGCGTCGCCTTCGCGTCGCGCGCGGCGTCGCGAACCGAGCGCTGCTCTAAGGTCGTGCTTGAACCGGGCACGCCGATGACCATGTGGCTGCGTTTGAGACCGCTGCCGAGGACGCGCCGGATGAACGCAAGCAGCATCTTCTCGGTCCCCTCGAAGTTGTCGATCGTGCCGTTCTTAACGGGCCGGTAAACTTCGGTGTCCTGCGGTTCGCGCCCGATCATCTTGAAGGCCTCTGCGCCGACGCACAGCACCTCGCCCGTGTACTTGTGAATCGCCACCGCCGAAGGCTCGGTCAACACGATGCCCCGTTCGGACGTGTAGATAATCGTGTTGACCGAGCCGAGGTCGATGGCCAAATTGGTCGAAAAGAAATTGTTCAGGATATTCATAAGCTCGCTCCGTTCAGCCGTATCGATGCGAGGGATAGCCTGATGAGGGCTCACCGTCGGACAAACTACACCTGCATCATCACGGAACTACGGCAAAATTCATACCATTTATCACTCGCGCGAGTTTGGCCTTGTACCGTCGAATGCGTTTCCCGCGCGCGTTCGTTTCTAAGACATCCGCCGTCCGGCAACGTCTCGGCCCTGCGTTAAAGGCAGACGACCAAGGATGTCGCACCGGCAGTGCGCGTTCGGCGCGAAACTTAAAAGACGAAGCCGGCCGCATTGAACACGCTCGCGTCTGTGTACCAGTTGTAGTTAACTGTGAGTTGAGAGGGGCTCTCTTAAGAGACGACTAATGCCTTCAAGGTTCCGGCGGGCGGACGAATTATTACTCAGGCTCGGAGAGTTTTTCTTCGCGGATAATTTCGTAAAGCGCGGGGGCCGCGGCCCGCGAGGTCTGACGCACTTCGGGGACGGCGTTGACGCGCACCGAGATCAGACGATCGCGGCGGCGTACAGTGATCTCGTCGCCGGCCCGCACCGCGCGCGAGGAGCGCGCCGCCATGCCGTTGACCGAGACCGCGCCCGCCTCGCACAACTCCTGCGCCACCGCGCGGCGCAGGACTAAACGACTGGCGCGTAAGAATTGATCGAGACGCATAACAATCGTGATAAGTGACGAGCGACAAGTGACCAGTGACGAGATATTACTCGCATTCTGTCGGCTGTCGCCACCCGTTAGCGACAAAGAGAAATCTGATTAGACACACGCCCAAACACAAAAGTGACGAGCGAATGTTCTTCACTCGTCACTCGTCACTCATCACTTGTCACTGCTCTTAAGGC
>JBOGOY010000743.1:0-2895 GCA_050748185.1 Pyrinomonadaceae bacterium | reverse complement strand
GTCCTCGGTCGTCCCGCCGTCGAGCAGGCGGGCGATGTTCGGGTGCTCGAGCGAGGCGAGCAGTTGCCGCTCGTGGCGAAAGCGGCCGAGGACGAAATCGTTCATCATCCCGCGATTGACGAGTTTAATCGCGACTCGCTGCTCGAACTGCTCGTCGGCGCGCGCGGCCAGATAGACCGTCCCCATCCCGCCGTGACTGATCTCGCGGATGATCCGGTAATGGCCGACGACGCGCCCGGCGCACGCATCGGCTGGTCCAGCGGCGGACAGCGCCTGCGTCACGTCGAAGGCCGGCGCTTCGATGAAGGCCTCATCTTCCTCGAACGCGACGAGGTAAGACTCGACCGCCCGGCGCAAGCTCTCGTCGCCGGCGCAGGCTTCGTCGAGGAGGGTGGTCCGCTGTTGGTCGCCTTCGCGCTCGAGGACGAGACCGACCAGATGCTTCACTTGTTGCCAGCGCTCGGGGGTCATCCGCTCAAGCCTCCCGTGTCAGATGATGTCGCAGAAAAGCTTTGGCCGTGTTCCACTCGCGCTTGACGGTGGCCGGCGACAACGCCGTGACCTCCGCCGTCTCTTCGATGCTCAGCCCGCCGAAGTAACGCAACTCCACAATTCGAGCCTGCCGCGCGTCGAGCGCCGCGAGCGCGTCGAGCGCGTCGTCGAGCGCGATCAGATCGACCGTCTGCTCCTCTGACAAGCTGTCGGCGGCCCCGAGCGTCAGCCGCTGCCAGCCACCGCCGCGCTTGGCGGCCAAGTGGTTGCGCGCGTAGTCCACCAGAATGCGGCGCATCAACTGCGCCGCCACGCCGAAGAAGTGCGCGCGGTTCTGCCAGCGCACCTCGCGCTGATCGACGAGTTTCAGGTAAGCCTCGTGGACCAGCGCCGTCGCCTGCAAAGTGTGATCGTGGCGTTCGTGTGTGAGGTAGTGGGCGGCCAAGTGGTGCAACTCGCGATAGACGAGCGGCAGCAACTCGTTCACCGCCTCCGCCCGACCGGCGGCTAACTCCGACAGGATGTGCGTCACGTTTTGAGGCGAGGCCATTTGAGGAAGCACCTTTCGAGAGAAGGCCCAGTGACGTGAAATGTCCGCGCTTGTGGGGGCGCACGCAGAAGGCCCGACGAGAGTTGTCGGCAACACTGCGCGTTGCAGGGCCGGGATAACTAGCTTTTACCTTGAGTGACGGCGAGTGCCCTCAACGCTGGCGACCTGTTTTGCAGTTGGAAATTAGAATCCTCCGCGTGAGTTGGAATTGTGATGAGGGACCGCGCCGGTTTGCTAAATTCCTTACTCCGCCCAACCTCGCGGTTAAGCTCCGGGATGTTGGCGTACCTTCTGCCTCGTTCGAGGCTCGATCAAATAACTCCTTGTCAATGCCCTTTGAGTGGAATCGGCTAGAACCTAATTGCGGCTCTGAGCCTTTTTCAAATCCTTTGCCGCGTTATTGCCAGAACTCGAGGTGAACTTCAATCCGCCAGTTGCGGCGAATTCTAGCACGCCCCGAATTGTAAAAGGAGAATTTTCCGCCGCAGTCCGGATGCCGCCAAGAGACGCTTCGGGCCAGCACCGATTACGTCTTGCCACCCCACTGACAACCCTCCATGACAGATAAGGAGTAAATCATGAAAGTCCCCACATTCAATCTCTTCACGACCCTCATCAAGTCCTCATCTTCCACCACAGGCGCTACCAAGCTAAAACACGGCGCAGTCGTTTTAACGGCGTCGTGTTTGCTGCTGCTAGCCTGCGCCGGACTGGCTTTTATCCTGCCCACCGTTCAAGCTCAGCAACAGGAAGAGCAGTCGCTAAGGATGCCTTCGCTTATCTCACCAGTTCCCACTGCGAAACAGACGAAAGCTCCGCCACTCCTGCCGAGCCAAAGATATGGATGGCGGGTGGACCCCAAAGAGGTGGACCATCTTTTAGAGTCTCTCGCCGCTGACGCCAATCGCTTGAGTGAGCCGAATCAAATCGGCATCAACAGATGGGTGGATGTCTGGTCCGACGCGCTCGGCCGGACGTTTACGACTCCAGACGGCAGCAGAGTACGCGTGTTTGCGTTGACCTCGCCGGGCGCTCTCGGGCTGCGCGTTCATCTGGAAGATTTCAATCTCCCCGCCGGAGATGAAGTTTACCTTTACGGCTTGTCTGACAAGGAATCACTCCAAGACCCTTATGCGGAGAAAGGATTGCGAGGAGAAAAGGATTTTTGGACCGGCACCATTGGGGGTGATACCGTCGTCGTCGAGCATTACATGAAGGGTGACGAACGCCCTTTTCGCATCTCTGAAATTTCGCACCTTTACGGTAAGGTGCAGCATAACGAACCGACGCCCAACGTCCTGAGTTGTCATCGCGACGCTTCCTGCACCACGAACGCAGAGAAAAATGCGGTCGCCCGTATCACCTACATCAAAGATAGTGGTTCGTTCGTTTGCACGGGCACGCTCCTCACCAACCGGCGCGCGGATTTCACGCCATACTTCCTGACGGCGAATCACTGTCTCTCTACCCAAGCGTCTGCCCGCACAGTTGAGGCTTACTGGTTTTATCAAACCGCTGCGTGCAACAGCGCGAATCTTAGAGGCGACATCGTGCGAACCATTCAAGGCGCTGACCTGTTGGCAACCGACCGCTCGGCAGATTCGACCCT
The DNA here is from genome assembly GCA_050748185.1 of Pyrinomonadaceae bacterium. Lineage (GTDB taxonomy): Bacteria > Acidobacteriota > Blastocatellia > Pyrinomonadales > Pyrinomonadaceae > JACCRA01. Next base: position 244 of record JBOGOY010000743.1, on the reverse strand, counting down.
GCTGAGAATGGTAGATAACGCCCCGGCAGGCACAGTCTTCTCAGGGTGGGATCCAAATCCGAGACCTCTCAGCACATCGGTTCATGGCTTTCATCATCCCGCCGGCGATAGCCCTCCCAATCCCGGCTCTCACTTGCGCCGGGCGGACGGGCTCATCATGCAGACCAACAACGTTATCTGTCCGGCCACCGGCCTAGCTAATGGTTACTTCATAGATTGGACATCGGGCCTGACAGAGCAGGGA
>JBOGOY010000742.1:0-2902 GCA_050748185.1 Pyrinomonadaceae bacterium | reverse complement strand
GATTCGCGGAAGGCTTTGGTAAACCCCTGCATCTCCGCCTCGGGAAACTCGCGCCGCCAGTTGCTGCTGAACTCGTCCACCTCGATGTCGCGATGCAACTCGCGCAAAGCCTTCCAGAACGCGCCGCAGACTTCGAGTTTCGGGCCTGTCGTCGCGAAGACTTGTTGACTGGTCCGCTGACTCCGCCGATGGCTGAGGTAATGCACCACGCCGAGACTGACGGCGTCGCCCTCAGCCTTCAGCCGCAAATCCAACTCGTCGGGCTCGCAATTCCATTTCACCGTCCGCTCACTGTCGCCGGCCAACGCGGCCGTCAGCGCGACGATGAGATCGCGCAGCGAGTCGTAAGGCTCGTGCGCCACGGCGGTGACGAACTCTTGGTCCCTCTCGCGCAAGCCGACGGACATGAAGCCGCTCTGCGGGCTGTTGAAACTGACGCGAAACTTTTTGTTCATCAAGTTGCTGCCGCGTTTGAGAATGTGCCCCATTGTGACGCGCACCGCACGCGGCTGGCAAGTCGCCTTCAAGACCTCGGGCGTTGCGCTCGCCGCCGCCCGTAGGCGAGAATGGCGGTTCTTTGTTCGGACGCTTTTCTAAACCTTGTCAGGAGACGCTAGACACATGCGCTGGTCACAGTTTTTCATCCCCACTCTGCGCGAAGACCCGGCCGACGCCGAGGTTGTCTCACACCGCCTGCTGCTGCGCGCGGGGCTGGTCAGGCAACTCGCCGCCGGCATTTACTCTTACCTACCGCTCGCGCAACGTGTCATCCTGAAGATCGAGCGTGTGCTGCGCGAAGAGATGAACGACATCGGCGGACAAGAGTTTTTCCTGCCGGCGTTGAACCCGCGCGAGGTGTGGGAAGAGTCTGGGCGCTGGGCCGTGATGGGCGACAACATGTTCCGCTTGAAGGATCGCAAGGGCGCCGACCTCTGCCTCGGCATGACGCACGAGGAAGTCTTTACTTCGATCGCTCGTCACGAACTGCGCTCGTACAAGCAACTGCCGCAGGTCTGGTATCAGATTCAGACCAAGTTTCGCGACGAAGCCCGCCCCAAGTCCGGCGTGCTGCGCGTCCGCCAGTTCATCATGAAAGACGCCTACTCGTTCGACGTGGACCGCGAGGGGCTCGATAAGTCGTTTGAAGATCAGCGCGCAGCCTACATCCGCATCTTCACGCGCTGCGGCCTCAAGTTCTCGATCGTCGAAGCCTCTTCGGGCGCGATGGGCGGTTCGGCCTCGAATGAATTCATGGTCAAGACCGACGCGGGCGAAGACCTGATCGCGACGTGCGAGCGTTGCGGCTATGCGGCCAACCTTGAGAAAGCCACTTCGCGCCTCGCTTCGATTCAGGACGAGGCCGGTCTGCCCGTGCCCGAAGAGTTCCCGACGCCGGGCGTCCGCACCATCGAAGACCTGACGACTTTCCCCGGCGGCGCATCGGCCGAACGTCAGATCAAGACACTAGTTTACATCGCCACGTTCGAGACGGGCGAACAGCAACCGGTGCTCGCACTATTACGCGGCGATCATCCACTGCACGAGACGAAACTCGCCGACACACTGGGCGCGATCGATGTTCGTCCCGCGCACCCGGAAGAGATTCGCGAACTGCTCGGCGCGAGCGCCGGCAGCCTCGGCGGCGTCCGCGCTAAAGCTCAGGCGAAGGCCGCCGGCAAGGAATTGCATCTCGTCGCCGACAACGCGCTGAAAGGCCGGCGCGGCATGACGACCGGCGCGAACAAGGACGAACATCACCTGCGCGGCGTGGATGTCGAACGCGACATCAAGCCCGACAGTTGGGCCGACCTGCGGACGGTCGCGTCGGGCGAAGGCTGCTCCAATTGCGATACGGGGAATCTCGAAGTCTTCAAGGCGCTGGAGATCGGCCATATCTTCAAGCTGGGAACCAAGTATTCGGAGTCTATGGGCGCGCACGTGCTAACGCAGGACGGCAAGGAGGTTCCGGTCGTGATGGGCAGCTACGGCATCGGCGTCGAGCGCATCATGGCCGCCGCGATCGAGTTGCACCACGACGCCGACGGCATCGTCTGGCCGCGGGAGATCGCCCCGTTCGATGTGGTTGTCACTGTCACCAACGTCAAGCAACCCGAGATCAAAGAAGCGGGCGAGCGTCTGTACGCCGATCTCCAACGCGCCGGACTCGAAGTCCTCTTGGACGACCGCGACGAGCGCGCCGGCGTTAAGTTCAAGGATGCGGACCTCATCGGCATTCCCTACCGCCTGACCGTCGGCAAGAAGATCACGGACGGCGCGGTCGAGTTGTTTGATCGCGCGGCGAAACAGTCAACGGACGTGAGCCTTGATGAGATTGTTGCGCGCGTACAGAGCCTCGCGCTGGCGGGACGTTGAAGTAGCGTTACGCCCAAAATGAATGTATGAAGCAGGACTATGAAACGCGCGCTTATATCACGTGGAATCTGGAGGACGCTCAAGAAGAGTTACGGCGGGTGCTTGCGGGCATGAGCCCTGATGCAGAGATCGATGAAGCTGAGTTCGGGTCTAGGATGGCGCATCTGTACACCCACTTAAATACGGCATGGAATGTGCGGAACGCGAGCGCAGATGATATAGATTCCGCCGATGGGGAGCAGATACGAGCGTGGGGCCGCTACCCCGCAGACCTTGAGCCCTTCCCCTAATTAATCCGAAAGTCTCATGCATACAGCCACGAATAGCGGCGCTTTCATGCATAAGGCTTGCCACTGCGGCAGGTGTTTCCACGGCGTGTATTGTCAACTGATCTCTACTTTTTATGGGTAGTGACCGAAAAGTAAGGCTGCCGACTACCGCCGCGTCAGCGGCGCTGTGAGTTAAGCCGGGCGTTTCAATGCCGGGGGCGAGACAACCGGCCCGGCGTCGCGTCAGCGACGGCTGATTC
>JBOGOY010000741.1:0-2907 GCA_050748185.1 Pyrinomonadaceae bacterium | reverse complement strand
CGGCTGCGGAGTTTGAAAGTTTGTCGTTGCGTCCGCATAAGCGTTTCCCTAAATGGACCTACACGATTTATCCACGACGGAAATAATCGTGTTCGGTAAATGCACAAGTTATTTTTTTACGGCTCCTTAGGCTGAAACGGGAACTTCCGCGCGGCTTTGCTGAAGACCGCGACGTACACCAACAGCACGGCGATGCCGAACGGAATGAGCGCAATCAGTTGAGCGAAAACGTCGCGTTCGATTAACTCCACCGGCTAGACCTCCCCACTGAAATTGGGCTTAAGTCTTGCACGGCTTCCGCCGGTTCGGGTTCGTAAATGTTATCCCGGCCACCCCGCACTTTTTTCTTGACCTCCGCAGCCGGCAAAGTTTAGATTCAATATGTAGCCCTCGACAACGGGCTGCCAGCGGAAAAGTAAACTCCCCAATCCTCTCAACGGTCTTCCAGCCACCTCTTTAAGTTATGCACAAAGAACTTGTCAGATTCTTACTGCTGTGTCTTGCGATTGCGTCGATCGCGATGCTCAACGCGCTGGCTTCGGCCGCCACGAACTAAGCTCACCCACCGTCTCACGTCACCGCCAAGCCCGCATCCAAAGCCTCAATCAGTTCGTCCACCTGCTCCGTCGTCGCATTGAGCATCATCCCCGTGCGGATCACGTTGCCGTAGAGCCCGCCCTTGCCGATCAGCACGCCGCGCCGTTTGGTCTCCTCAAACACGCGCAGCACGGCCTGCGGGTGCGGCTCTTTGGTTTCGCGATCTGTGACGAGTTCGAGTCCCTGCATCAGGCCGAGGCCGCGCACGTCGCCGATGACCGGGTGCTTCGCCTTGAGTTCTTCGAGCCGGGCGCGCAAATAAGCGCCGACCGTCGCGGCGTTCTGCCGCAGGTCGTCTGCTTCGATGACGCGGATGACGGCCAGCGCGGCGGCCATCGAGACGGGGTTGCCGCCAAAGGTGGAGAAGGTCAGCCCTTTGAAACTGTCGGCCACTTCGGGCGTGGCGGTGGTCATGCCGATGGGGACGCCGTTCGCCATGCCTTTCGCAGATGTGATGATGTCGGGCTCGACGTTCCAGTGCTCGATGCCGAACCACTTGTCGCCGGTGCGGCCCCAAGCGGTCTGCACCTCGTCGGCAATGAAAAGGCCGCCATGCTGCCGCGTGATCTCGACGGCGCGCTCGAAATAGCCGGGCGGCGGGACGATGAAACCGCCGACGCCCAAGACGGGCTCGGCCATGAAGGCCGCAATTTCGCCAGTGGTGCAGGTCTCGATCACATCCTTGATGTCCTCGGCGCAGGCGAGGCCGCACTCGGGGTAAGTGAGCTTAAACGGGCAGCGGTAGCAATAGGGCGCGCGGGCGTGGACGATGCCGGCGACCTGCGCGGGCAGGGGCCGCCACGTCGAATGGCCGACCGCCGAAAGCGCGGTCGCCGAGCGGCCTGAGTAACTGTGGCGCAGCGCCACGATTTCGTGCCGTCCAGTGTAGAGCTTAGCCGCGAGGATCGCCGTGTCATCGGCCTCTGTGCCGCTGCTGGTGAAGAAAGATTTCTTCAGGCGGCCGGGCGTGATCTGATGCAGTTTCTCGGCGAGGTCTGATTGCGGCCCGTTGCAGTAGAGCGTGGAGGTGTGTTGAAGCGTTCGGACCTGCTCAATGATCGCTTCGTTCACCCGCGGGTTGGCGTGGCCGACGCTGACCGTCAAAACACCGCCAAAGCAGTCGAGATAGCGTGCGCCTTGATCGTCCCACACGTAAGAGCCTTCGCCGCGGACGAGCGCGACCGGTTCCTCGTAGAAGTTGGCGACGGCGGGGAAGAGGAACTCTTTGTGCTTGCGGACGATCTCGGAATGTGTGGTTTGTATCTCGGCGGTGCTCATAAAGATGCCTCCTTTGAAGCAGTAAAAGACAGGATTTACAAGATTTACAGGATTGAAGAGGTGGCAAGAGCCGGGCGATACATTTGATTGTCTGGGTGAATAAGTCGTCTTCCATTGCCTTACGGCTGCATCTTGTTAATCCTGTAAATCCTGTCCATCAATACAGGTTCCCCTCTCTTTTTCTCCCCGTGTAATCTACATACACCACTTTCAACTCGGTGTAAAAATCCAGCGCCGTCGAGCCCTGCTCGAACGCGCCGACGCCGGTACCCTTGACGCCGCCGAAGGGGACGTGGGCCTCGCCGCCGGTGGTCGGCGAGTTGATGTGCGTCATCCCGGTCTCGATCTCGTCCACGAAGCGGAAGATGCGCGCCGCGTCGTTGGTGAAGATGGAAGAGGACAGGCCGTACTCGCTGTCGTTGGCGACGGCCAGCGCCTCTGCAAAATCCTTCACGCGGAGCACAGAGAGGACGGGGCCGAAAATCTCCTCGCGCGCGATTCGCATGTCGGGGGTGACGCGGTCGAAGACGGCCGGGCGGACGAAATAACCTTTGTCGAGTCCGTGCCCTTCGGCGCGCGTGCCGCCGCAGCGCAAGGTCGCGCCGTCTTCATGCCCGGCGTTGACGTAGCGCAGGACGGTGTCGAACTGGTGCTGGTCCACGAGGGGACCAATGGCAACGCCCGGTTGCGAGCCGTCGCCAAGTTTTAACTTTTCTGCCTTGCTAACGACGCGCTCGACGAATTCATCGGCGATCTCTTCGACGACGACGGCGCGGCTCGTCGCCGTGCAGCGCTGGCCGGTCGCGCCGAACGCGCCCTGCGCCGTCGCTTCGACGGCCAACTCCAGATCAGCGTCTTCCAGCACCACCACCGGGTTTTTGCCGCCCATCTCGCACTGGACCTTGACGCCGCGCCGCGCCGCCTGCTCGTAAAGCCCGACGCCGACATCGTTGGACCCCGTGAACGAGATGCCGCGCACGGCCGGGTGGTTGACGATCTCGTCGCCCGCTTCGGAGCCCGAGCCGAGGACGA
>JBOGOY010000740.1:0-2908 GCA_050748185.1 Pyrinomonadaceae bacterium | reverse complement strand
ATCATGGATCGCCTGCGCCGCCACCACGGCCTGATCATCGGCGAACCGACTGCCAAGCGGCTGAAACTGGACCTCGCCTCGGCCATCGAGCCGGCCGACCCGACGCGCTCCGTGACGGTCAAGGGACGCGACGTGCAGACGGGGACGCCGCGAGCGGCGGAGGTCACGAGCGGTGAGATGTCTGACGCGGCGCAACCGGTCCTGCTCCGCCTGTCGCGCGTGGTCCAGCGGGCGGTCGCCGACCTCCAGCCGGAAGTCGCCGCCGACATTTACGATCGCGGCCTGATCCTGACCGGCGGTGGAGCGTTGTTTGACGGCGTCGGGGAGTTTATGCAGCGCGAGACAAAACTCGTCTCGCGCGTTGCCGAAGAGCCGCGGTACGCGATCGTGCGCGGCCTGATGCAACTCTACGAAGAGCCGCTGCTGCTGCGCCGCGTGACGCGCAACGAACCGCTCCCGGTGCTCACGGCCGAGGACGGCGCGCTGGAAAGTTTGTAAAGCAGTCGTCAGTAATCAGTAATCAGTAATCAGCTAAAATGCGAACTACTGATTACTGATTACTGATTACTGATTACTGATTACCGCTTATGAATCTCGGCCAGATACTTCACCGGCAGGTGCGCGTGGCGCGGGTCTTCGGCATCCCCGTGCGGATCGATTACCGCTGGTTCATCATCTTCGCGCTGAGCACGTGGCTGATCGCCGTCGTCTTCCAGCAGGAATTGGGGGTGGGCGGCGTGCGTTTGGGCGCGTCCGCCGCGTGGTTGGCCGGGCTGGTCACTACTTTTGGCCTGTTCCTTTCGATCTTCGGGCACGAACTGGCTCATGCGCTGGTCGGGCGTCTGGAAGGAATCGAGACTGAGGAGATCGTGCTGCACCCGTTTGGCGGGCTGGCGCGTCTGCGTCGTGCGCCGGACAGCCCGCGGGCGGAATTTCGGATTGCCGCCGCCGGTCCGGCCTCCAGTTTCATTTTTGCGATGCTGGCTTACACCGCGCTGAATTTCGTGGCGTGGGGCGAGGGGCCGGCGTGGGCCGTCCTGTTACTCATTAGCGGAGGCAATCTGATGCTCGCGATCTTCAACCTGCTGCCGGGCTATCCGCTCGACGGCGGACGGGTAATGCGGGCCTTCCTCTGGCACCGCAGCGGGCAGATGGTCGAGGCGACACGCATCGTCAGCCTCGGCGGGCAGGTTATCGCCGGGACGCTCGTCGCCTTCGGCGTCTTCATGGCCTTCAAGTGGGGCGCTTACTTCATGGCGATGATGTCGGCGCTGGTCGGTCTCTTCCTCTGGGACTCGGCGCGCGCGGTGCTCCGCGAGCAGGCGGTGGGCTCGGCCAACCCGCGCACGGCCGCCGACGCCATGTGCGCGCCGCTGGGCGTCGAGCCGGAAACGCTCGTCAGCCGCTTCGTCGACGAGTTGTTGCCACTCCAGCGGCGTGAGGCCGTACCAATCGTGAGCGGCGGGCGACTGCACGGCATCCTCACCCTCGAAGATCTGAAACAACTGCCGCGCGAGCGTTGGCGGCAGACGCCGGTTTCGGCCGTGATGCGGCCGGTCAGTCCCGAACTATTCGTGCCGCCCTCGACCCCTCTGGGTCGCGCCGATGCCCTGATGCGCGCCAACGGCGCCGGCGCGGTCGCGGTCGTTGGTCCCTCAGGAGAAGTCATCGGATTCCTCGAACGCCGCAGTCTAAAGCGGCAACTCAAGTCGAAATAACTCCCCTGCCACAAAAAGCGCACAGGAGCGCGGCACTCGATCCGCGTCGTCGTTGCTTTATGCGGATTTATTCAGCATAATCGGCGCGGATGCGTTTAGCTTCAGCCGGCCGGAATCGGCCGTGCATGCGAGCCCAAGCGCCATCCAGCGAGAGCGGGTCGGCCGGCGACGAGAGTCGTCCGAAGCCGCGACAAATTTATGCGTTGGGACTGGTGACTGCGGAACCATGAGGGCCGCCCGACAATTCGATCGTCCGCCTTTAGCTCTGGTTGAAGACAGTGCTCCTCTTCCTGCCATACAGCGAATACTTCGACAGGCTGCGCGAGCCGCGCAGCCTGCTGGACATGGCGCTGGTCTTTATCATCATCTACACGGCGTTGAAGCTCGTGCGCGGAACGCGCGCCGTGCCGATGGCCGCCGGAATCGCCGCCTTCACGCTGCTCTACTGGATCTCTATCTGGCGCGGTCTGGCGACCCTCGAATACGTGCTGCGCGGTCTGCTACTCTACCTTCCCATCCTGATCATCGTCCTCTTCCAAACTGAGATCCGGCAGGCGCTCATCTCCGTCGGCAACCGCCTGCGGATGCCCCTGTTTTCGGCGCGACAGCGCGGGCAGTTCGGCGAGGGCGTCTACGACGAGATCGTACTGGCGGCGACGACGCTCGCCTCCACGAAGACGGGCGCGCTCGTCGTCATCGAGCGCGGCGTCGGCTTAAAGAATGTCATCGATGGCGGCGTGCGCTTGGACGCCGAGTTGAGCTACGACCTGCTGGTGACGATCTTCAACCCGGCGACGCCGCTGCACGACGGAGCGGTCATCATCCAGCGCCACCGCGTCGCGGCCGCCGCCTGTTTTCTGCCGCTGACGCTGAACCCGCGTCTGTCGAAAGACCTCGGCACGCGCCACCGCGCCGCGCTCGGCATCACCGAGGACACGGACGCCGTCGCCGTCGTCGTCTCCGAGGAGACGGGCCTCATCTCCTTCGTCCAGCGCGGCCAGATCAAGCGCGGCCTCGACGCGACGCGCCTGCGAGGGGCCATTTTCGACGCCGTCGCCGCGCCCGCTGCCCGCCTTAAAGAGAAGGAACGGCAGCACCAGACGGAATCCGAGACGAACGAAGTAGTTTCGACATAGGTCTCGGGTGTCGGGGGCCGGGTGTTAATAAATGTTTCCCACCCGGCCCCAGAC
>JBOGOY010000739.1:0-2913 GCA_050748185.1 Pyrinomonadaceae bacterium | reverse complement strand
ATCATCCACTACTTCCACCCCGTCGAAGTTTATAAGAGTTTGCCGCGCATCCTCTTCCTGATGCTCGAAACCTGCGCGGTGATCAGATCGTGTCTGGACGAAGAAAGTTACGAGGATCTTCGACGGCACCCGGACGTGCGTACCTTGTCGGCCAACGCGCAGCACATCCTCGGATCGCTGGTCCGGGCCTTGCATCTTGATCGTCAGGCGAGGCATCACGTGGAAGGGCCGTTCGAGGAGGCGCGACGCTGGGAGCAGCGGCACCGGCAGACGCTCGACCAACTGCGCGCGGCCGGCATTCGGACGCGGACGGACTACGATGCTGGTTGGGACGAATACCGCGCGCAACGCGAGGTGTGGGAAACCATGCTCTACCGCTTCGCCGCTCACCTCGGCTATGACTGGGACGAAATCACAGGGGACCATGATCTGCGCTCGGCAGTCGAGGAGGAGTTGGTAAAGCCGCAGGTGAGCGACTGACAATGAGAGACTGTCCACTGGTTCAGGACACGCCCCATGTGATGGACGCTCAGGGCAGGAACGAGCCGCGTCCGCCTCTCCCAATTCGCATGTCCGTCAGCCAGTCGAGCCCGCGCCAACGAAGCGCGCGCGGGGCGAGGTGTTCGGTGACGGCCGTCGCCGCGCGCTTCCGCCCGTCGCCGAGATCGAGCGCGGCGTCGGCGATAAAGCGCAGATAGAAATAGCTGCCGTCCACCACCTTGCGTTGGCGCACCGAGAGCGCGGCCGCCCGGCCCTCGTGCTCGAACTCGAAGGTCAGTGAACGCGAATAGAGAAGGCCGAAGATGTGTCGCCGCCCGCCCTGCGCGACGACCCGCGCCGGCAAGGCTGACAACGCCCCTCCGCGCGTGAGGAAAACGTAAGTGACGGGCGCGTGCGCGCCGAGTTCTTGGTAGTGGTAGAAGACCGCGGTCGTGTCGGCGAAGTGCGCGCGGCCCCACTGCCACTGGCGGACGATGGCGGGCAGCCAGCGCGCGTCGTAGTTGTGATCGTGATAGCCGACGCCGCGAAATTCCCTTGATTCGATTACTTTTTTGCCGCGACTGACCGCGTAAGTACCGCGCACATGGCAGCGAGGGGCGACGAGATTCCACTCGTGCGCTGGCTGTGTCGCCGCCGCCGACAGCCGCTTCGCCCCGTCGAAGTCGCCCTCGATCACCTCCCACGCAAACGAACCCTTCAACCTCCGCCCGCCGCGCAAGGGTTCGTCAATCTCGAGCTGAAAAGTTCGGTCGCCGCCGTCTCTCACGAAATGGAACCGGCTGGCCCCGATCGCGCACTCGGGCGCAGTTCGGCTCGCGGTAAAGTCCGCCTCCTTGTATTCATTGATCGCGCGCACAAACGGCCGCCCATCGCGGTAGAGGCAGCAGGCGAGGGCAGGGAACTGCGCCGGCCGTGCGTCTTGATTCAGACCCTGACCGTCGCGCGCGGCGGCGCGATTGAAACACGGCGAGAAGATAAAGTCGGCGAAGAAGATGATGACCAGCGTCTCGCGCCCGTCGTCGCTCGTCGCGTCGAAGTACCACCACTCATAAGCGCCCGGCCCGCGGTCGGCGTGCCACACGTCGTCGGCGAGACTGGACGTGAAACGGAATCCATTGGTCCAATGGGCGTGATCGTGATCAATAACTGTTGCCACATCTGAGAGCTTACAGGCGCGCGTCAAAGATCGTGAAGTGGGAAATACCATTCACGAAATCACAGAAGTTGCGGGCCGCACATTTATGTTGACAACACATCGAATGGGCGTAGAATGCAGCGCATTACGTTCCTCATACCAACTACTTTTCGGAATCAAATGTGATGCGACCTCATACAGCCGTCACAATTCCCACAGAAAAGCGCGCTCGCTTCCAAGTCCCGCGCGTGCCCGCAGGCTGATCAAGTCGTTACTCCACGTTTGATTAAAGCGAAAGCCCCGTGACCGCTTGCCGGCGGTCACAGGGCCGTGCAACACAACTTCCGCTGCCCTGCGGTGCAGAAGATGAGTCGCCTGTCAGCGCCCATCTTGCAACACAATGCGGCGGTAACTCAACCTTAGTCTTGAGGGTGTGGGCCGGCGCGGTCTGGCCGAACCGACTGCGGCTTTTGACCGCTCGGCGCAAACTCCCGGTTGGGAGGTGTCAGATATTTTGTGTAAATGGCTTTTCCGGCCGACCATCCTGCGCGCCTTTGTCGAAAGGCTAAAACTTTGACCGGCTTCATGTTGCCCTTCTCGCTGCGGCAGCCGAGCGGAGCGAAGGCGGCGGTCATTTACACAAAAGAATTTACACCCTCCGTTTCTTAGGCTGCGATGGCGGCGGGCGTTACGACTACTTCGGCTTCAGCGATTACTACTGGGGATCGTACTGGGACTACGGCGGCTTTTACAGCAACCGCGAGTTGCGGTGCATCTTCGAGCGACTGATCTTCATCGCCACGATCATCGCTGACGTGATCGAATGCTTACCCGGAAGAATCACCTGTGAGGCATCTGCGGTGAGAATCCTGCCGTCCGGGTTACGAGAAAACATCGAAACGCGCTTCATCCCCGGCCTAAACCCGGCGACGAACGGCAGAAATACCGCGACGATCACGTGTCGAGTTGAAGATCAGTTTGGCAGCCCCGTGTCTGGGCACGTGGTCAGATTTAACATCGACCGGAACATCGTGACCGACAACGGAGGACATACTAATCACACCGGAACCCGCCCGACCGGAACCTTAAATCGCACGTCAGCCCCAACGGATGCCAACGGAGTCGCCACCGCTGTCTTTACCGCGCCGGTTTTCGGCGGCTCGACGAGAATTAACATCAGCGATCAAGGCGGCGGTTCCACGATAACCACCGACATCTTCGCTGAAGTACCGAACTTGAGGGAATTGCCGGCTCCGGGACCGACAGATGGCTATGTC
>JBOGOY010000738.1:0-2913 GCA_050748185.1 Pyrinomonadaceae bacterium | reverse complement strand
GCGTTTTAGTTTACGCTTCAACTTGATTGCTGGTATTTACAACTTTGAACTCAACCCATAATGACTTTCGCAAGAGGTCTAATGTATGAGTGAAGTGCCCGACCCGCGCAGCGAACGGTGTCGCCGTCATAAGCTGATCGACATTCTGGTGATTGCGGTCTTAGCCGTCATTTGCGGCGCTGAGGGCTTCACCGAGATGGAAGAATTCGGCTATGCACGCAAACGAAGGCTCAAAAAGTTCTTGGAGTTGCCGGGCGGCATCCCTAGCCACGACACTTTCGGGCGTGTCTTTGCCCAGCTGAACCCGACCGCGTTTGAGCAAGGGTTCGCCCGGTGGGTGACGGGCGTGTTGCAGCAGTTCACAGGCGAAGTCGTCGCGTTGGAGGGGAAGAAGTTACGTCGTTCATATGACACCGAGGCCGGCCAAGACCCCATCACCCTAGTCAGCACGTGGGCCAGCGCTCAGCGACTGACCCTCGGGCAAGTCAAAGTCGGGGAAGGCACGAATGAAATCAAAGCCATTCCGGCGTTGTTGGAAGCGTTGGAATTAGCGGGCTGCATTGTGACCGTTGATGCTTTGAAGACGCAGCAGGAGATCGCTTCTCAACTGAGGGAGAAGAAAGCCGATGATGTGATGGCTGTGAAAGGCAAGCACAAGAGGCGGCAAGAAGAAGTGGCCTCTTTGCTTGCCGCCGTGCGCGAAGACCGCACCTACGGATACAAAATAGAGACGACGAGAAGCATAGATAAAGGAGATGGACGGATCGAAGAGCGCACGTGCTGGCACGTCTGCGCGCCGCCGGAAAGATTCAGCGAAGGCTGCCAATGGAAAGATTTGAAAAGCGTGGCGATGATTGAAACTCGTCGTGAAGAAGGAGAAAAGGTGAGCCGCAAAGTGCGGTATTACCTGTCGAGTTTAGAGGTGGACGCCGAGCAGATGAACGAAGTCATCAGGACCCATTGGACCATTGAGAACAGTTGCCATTGGGTTTTGGATGTCGTCTTCCGGGAAGACGACTCGCGCGTGAGGGTGGGCCACGCCGCGCAGAATCTGGCGTTGGTCAGGAGGGTTGCCTTGAGCAGGTTGAGCCGCGAGAAAAGCTGTAAGCGTGGAGTCAAAACCAAACGCATGAAAGCGGCGCTGGAATTACAGTATTTGCTCAAAGTCCTGCAAACTTAAATGCGATTGCCCTAACTTAGATCGCTTTTCAAATCAATGTATGGGATAACCGCAAAACTCAAACCAAGCGTGAATGTCCGATTCGCTAATCGTTGCCAGCACTTCTTTGCCGGCCCGGATCAACGCCCGCTATGTTCGCGCTTTGGCCTGACGCAAGTAGGTTTTGATCTTTGACCAGCACCGCTCAATCGGATTGTAGTCCGGTGAGTACGGCGGCAGATACTCCAAGCGCGCCCCACGCGCTTCGACCAGAGCGGCGATCCCTGAGACTTTGTGCGTCGGCAGCTTGTCCATCAGCAGGGTGTCGCCGGGCCGCAGGGTCGGCACCAGCACCTCGCTGACGTAGAGTTTGAAGAGGTCGCCATTGAGCGCCCCTTCGAGCACCCACGGAGCGTGGAATCCGTCCCCGCCGAGCACTCCCAGCAGCGTATAGTTGCTGCCATAAGCCGACGGCACGCCTTCCACGACGCGCTCGCCCGGCAGTGCTCGTCCGTACGGGCGCGTTAAATTCAACTAGCTGCCCGTTTCATCCAGCCATTTCAAGTGGCGCACCAGCCACTTGGCCGCCCGACCGCGGAAGTCGGCGCGTTGCTGCTTTACTTCCGGTCGTTGTTGCTCGCCGGGTTGCTGCGACTTTTTTTTCGCACTAAGCGCAGCCGCTGCAAGGTGCGACAGACGGTGGGGGCACTCACTTGCAGCTTGGTCTTTCCAGCAATGCGGCAGCGTAACTCTGCAAGCGTCGCATCGGGCTTGCGGCGACCAACTTATGCACCGTGGTGTCGTAGTGGCGCAAAGTGCGGGTGCGTCCGCCCGCGTGCGGCAAGGCCGCGCTGCTGCCGGTGATACGCCACCGGCGCAGGGGGTTTTTCCACGAATGACTGGCTGACGCCGAATTCGTCAGCGATTTCCGGTTGGGCGTCGTCATCGTGGTTTTCATAAAAGCGGATGATGCGTTCGCGCAGATCGTCAGAGATAGGTAAGGCCACACCTTTATTCTCACTGAAGTCTTGCCGTACACGCAATTGAAAACCGATCTAGTAGCGGCGCAACTGCTCGCGATAGCCATCAAAGTTCCGCCGCATTTCCGCCAAACTGTCGCCGCCGAACTTTTCGCACATCGCGGAGGCTAAGACGAGCACGACCATCGCCTCGCCGATAACGCCCGCCGCCGGCACGGCCGTCACGTCGGAGCGCTCGAAGGCCGCTGCCTCTTCCTCTTTCGTGTCGATGTCTACTGAGCGCAGCGCGCGCCGCAGAGTCGCAATCGGCTTCAAGTGCCCACGAACGCGCAACTCCTCGCCGTTCGTGATGCCGCCTTCGAGCCCGCCCGCGCGGTTGGTGCGCCGCCTGAATTCGTGGCTGTCAGCGACGTAAGCGATTTCGTCGTGGACCTGCGAGCCCGGCAGCGCGCTAACCTCGAAGCTTGCGCCGAGGGCCACCGCCTTAACCGCCGGGATGGACATCAGCGCTTGCGCCAAACGACCATCGAGCTTTGCGTCCCATGCGGTGTGCGATCCGAGGCCGGGGACCAGCCCGCGCGCGACCACCTCGAAGACGCCGCCCAACGTGTCGCCGGCGCGCTTCATCTCGTCCACCAGCGTCACCATCCGCGCCTGAACCTCCGCGTCGGCACAGCGCAGCGGCGCGTCTTCGGGGATGGCAGCGATCTGGTCCCATGCGAGTTCCAGCGGCGCGGCGGGCACGCCGCCCAACTGGATCACGTGGCTGCGGAC
>JBOGOY010000737.1:0-2922 GCA_050748185.1 Pyrinomonadaceae bacterium | reverse complement strand
TCAATCAATTCTTGGCGGGGGCGGCGCTGCCTGATCACCGGCGGGCTCGGCTTTATCGGTTCGTCGCTGGCGATCAGGCTCGTCGAGTTGGGCGCGCGCGTGACGATCGTCGATTCGCTGCTCCGCGAACACGGCGGCAACCTGCACAACATCGAGGCCATCAAGTCGGACGTGCGCTTGAATCTGTGTGACGTCCGCGACGAGCACGTGATGGCCGTACTCGTGCAAGAGGCGGACGTCGTCTTCCACCTCGCGGCCCAAGTCTCGCACGTCCGCAGCCTCTCGAACCCCTACCCCGACATCGACATCAACATCAAGGGCACGGCCAGCGTGATGGAGGCGATCCGCAAATCGCGCCGGGACATTAAAGTGATTCGCACCGGCACGCGCGGGCAGTATGGCCCGGCGGTGCGACTGCCCGTGGCCGAGGACGCGCCGACTAACCCGAAAGGGCTCTACGAAATCTCGCAATTGACGGCCGAGAAGATCTTGCAGATGTACTATGCCTCCCACGGCATCCCCTGCGTGCTATTGCGACTGACGAACATCTACGGCCCGCGCGCCCAGATGCAGTCGAGCCACTTCGGCGTCGCCAACTGGCTCATCCGCCTCGCCCTCGACGGCCAGCCGATCACGATCTTCGGCGACGGACGCATCCTGCGCGACTTCGTCTACATCGACGACACGGTCGAGGCGATCCTCAGGACGGCCTCAAGCGAAGCCTGCGTCGGCGAGATCATCAACGTCGGCAGTGATCAGCCGAGCAGTTTTCTCGAACTGGCGCAGGCCATCTGCCGCCACGTGCCGGGCGCGGAGCTTGTCTTCACCGAGTTCACGCCCGAACGCAAGGCACAGGAACCCGGCGACTTCTATAGTGACATCGATAAAATCCGCAAACTCGCCGGTTGGCAACCCTCAACGCCGCTTGACGAAGGAGTGCGGACGACCGTCGAGTTCTACCGCCGAGAAAGGGCCAACTACTGGTGAGCGCACAACCTGACAAACACGCCCGATACCCCGAAGTCTATATTCACGAGACTGCGCTTGTCGCCGCCGACGAAATCGGCGCGGGCAGTTACGTCTGGGCCTTCTGTAACCTGCTGCCCGGCTCGCGGATCGGGCGCGACTGCCAGATATGTGATCGCGTCTTCATCGAAAACGGAGCATCTCTCGGCAATAATGTGACGGTTAAATGCGGCGTCTCGATCTGGAATGGGATTACGCTCGAGGATGGCGTCTTCGTCGGCCCCGGCGTGATGTTTACGAACGATCCGCATCCGCGCTCGGGCCGACACTTGAATACTTACCCACGCACCACAATCGGGCGCTACGCCTCGCTCGGCGCGGGGGCAATCATCCTCCCTAGTATAAAGATCGGAGCGTATGCGCTTGTTGGAGCGGGGTCTGTAGTCACCCGCGATGTCCCGGATTTCGGCTTGGTTGTTGGCAATCCGGCACGCCGCGTCGGCTGGGTCTGCGTGTGCGGCGCACGACTTGATGAAGAGGCTAACCTTTGGCGATGCCGTGCCGTGTGTGGGAGAACCTACGGATGGAACGCCGGCGGCATTGTGCTCCGACAGGGCAGCGACGTCCCGGAGTAGAGAGACTAGCCACCATTAGCCTTGCGTCTGGAGATCTATCTTTCAATGATGAGGTGACAATTTGAGTATCAGTAAGTGCCATCTTATTGACCTCCCGAACATCACTGACGCCCGCGGTAACCTGTCGTTCATCGAAAGCGGCAAGCACGTCCCCTTTGAGATAAAAAGGGTTTACTACATTTATGACGTACCCGGCGGGGCGGAACGCGGCGGCCATGCTCATAAAAACTTACAACAATTGATGATTGCGATGTCAGGGAGCTTTGACGTCGTGCTGAGCGACGGTCATCACAAGCACCGCTTCCACCTGAACCGCTCTTACTATGGTCTGTACCTCGGCTCGATGGTTTGGCGGGAGATGGACAATTTCTCTTCGGGATCGATCTGCATGGTGTTGGCGTCAGAGTTTTACGATGAGGCCGACTACTACCGCGATTACAATCAATTTCTTAAAGCAGTGCAAGGAATAAAAGGATGAACGTGCCATTTCTCGATTTGCGAGCCTCTTACTTGGAGCTTAAGGACGCGCTCGATCTCGCCTATCAGCGGGTAATGAACTCCGGCTGGTACATCTTGGGCGAAGAGGTCGCGGCCTTCGAGCGTGAGTTTGCCGGCTACTGCGGGGCGAAGCATTGCATCGGGGTCGGTAACGGACTCGAAGCCTTGCACCTCATCCTGCGTGGTTACGACATCGGCGCAGGGGATGAAGTAATTGTTCCGGCGAACACTTACATTGCGACGTGGCTCGCGGTCTCCTATGCCGGGGCCACACCCGTGCCGGTGGAACCCGACCCGCGCACACATAATATTTCGCCGGAACGTATCGCCGCCGCCGTCACGCCGCGCACGCGGGCCGTTATCGCCGTGCACCTCTACGGTCAGCCCGCGGACATGGATGCGATATCGCAGGTGGCCGAGCAGCACGGTTTGAAAGTCATCGAAGATGCCGCGCAAGCGCACGGCGCGCGCTACCGAAATCGCTGTGTCGGAACACTCGGCGATGCTGCCGGATTCAGTTTTTATCCGGGGAAGAACTTAGGCGCGATGGGTGACGCTGGCGCTATCACGACGAACGATGACGTTCTCGCGGATCGCGTTCGCGTGCTCGGCAACTACGGTTCGAGAGTCAAGTATCACAATGAAGTGAAAGGTTTCAACTCGCGGCTCGATCCGCTACAAGCGGCGTTTCTATGCGTGAAGCTGGCGCACCTTGATGAGTGGAACGAGCGGCGAAGAGTTGTCGCCCGTCAGTATCTTAATGGCTTCGCGGACGTTGCGGGCGTGGCATTACCCTTCGTACCAGAGTGGGCAGACCCGGTGT
>JBOGOY010000736.1:0-2948 GCA_050748185.1 Pyrinomonadaceae bacterium | reverse complement strand
AGCGTACTGACGCTCGAAGGCGGCACGCACAACCAGCACGCGCCGCCCTTCGACTTTCTCCAGAAAACTTTTCTGCCGCTCGTCGGGCGCGTGGGACCAAGCGTCTCGCTCGAACTCGCGCGCTACGGCTTTTATCCGCCCGGCGGCGGCCGGCTCGAAGTTCTCGTCGAGCCGGCGAGCCGGTTAGAACGCCTCGACCTGCTTGAACCGCAGAAGGTCCGCGCGCGGCGCGCCACGGCGCTCGTCGTCAACCTGCCGCCCGGCATCGCCGAGCGCGAAGTGGCCGTGCTGCGCCAGACGCTCGGCTGGGGCGAGGACGAATGTCAGATCGAAACTTCGACGAACGCGATCAGCCCCGGCAACGTCGTGACGTTGGAGATCGAGAGCGGCCAACTGACCGAACTCTTCAGCGCCATCGGCCAGCGCGGCGTTCGCGCCGAAGAGGTAGCAGCGTCAGCGGCCAAAGAAGCGTTGAACTACCTCGACGCCGGCGCGCCCGTCGGCGAACACCTTGCCGACCAACTGCTCCTCCCGCTCGCCCTCGCCGCCGGCGGCTCATACTTGACCGGCCCGCTGTCTCCGCATACCACGACCAACATCGAAGTCATCAGAAAGTTTCTTTCGGTCGAGATCGGCGTGACGCAGGTTGACGAGAAACTCTGGCGGATCGACGTGGAGAACTAAATCTTCAGCAGTGACGGGTGACAAGTGACAGGATGCTCTGATTATGGCGCGACACCGAACCGAGTGTGAGGCCGAAAGTCCTGAGTGAAAGTCAGCCCCGCTGACTCGGCTCACGCCACCCGCACCAGCTTTCATTCTGGCTTGTCACTTGTCACCCGTCACTGTTGAGAACTTAGTTTCCCTCTCCGATTTCGACTGCGAAGCTATCGCCTCTTCCGGTAGAGGTCGGCGATGCCGACGGTCAGGCCGGCGAACAAACCGATGCGCGGCGCGTTACGCCCGAAGCCGGGACGCGCCCCGAAGTCGAGGCGCAAACGCCGGTTGACCTTGTAAGTCAGCGCGCCGAGGACGTACAGGCCGCGCGGCTGCTCTTCGTCAACGCTCTGCCCGTAAAATTCGGTGTTGATGCCGAAGTTTTGCGGCAGTTCGTAATCCATCCTGAAGATCGCCTGCGCCCCCGAAGCGCGTCCGCGGCTGTCGTCGCGCCCGACGTTGAGGTACGAGAAGTTCAAGATGTAATCGACACGGCCGAGCGTGCGATTAAAGATCAAGCGCAGGTGGTGATCGACGCGCCCCGTCCCGAGTCCGTCGTCGTCGCTCGCCGCCGGCAACTTTGTCGTGTAAGCGAAAGCCACGGCGAGGCGTTCCTTCGGCTTATCGCGCGCAATCGCTTTAAAGCCGAGCATCACGTCTCCCACCCCGGTCGCGCGATTCCCCATCCGATCCTTTTGCGAGACGAAAGTGCCGACGTCCAAATCGAGGCGCAGACGATTTGTCACCGCGAACTGGAGGCCGAGCGGTCCGCTTTGTTGCGAGCGAAACTCCGGCGAGCGGAAGTCAAAGTCACCTCCGTATTCAAGCTGCAACACGCCCGCGCGGTGGACGGTCGCCCCCTCGGAAACAGTCGGGCGCGTCGGGTTGATGAAATCGTCTTCTTCGCCTGCACCCTGCCCGGCAGCGACGAAAGGCAAAAGCAAGGTGACGGCCAGATACCGCGCGTGTCGCCAAAATCTCCGACTTCTCTTTAACCTAATGGCCTACCCCCTTATGCCGACAACCTGTCCGCGGCCACGCTGATTTCCTCACAGCACCTTATCCAACGTCATCGGCAGATCGCGGACGCGCTTGCCCGTTGCGTGGAAGACGGCGTTAATGATTGTACCCGGCGGCGCATCTCCCCGCGCCCGTTAACGCGGCTCGTCGGCCGTCCGATGTAACTGGCCGCCATGATTTCTTCTCTGTGTGGCTGACCAAAATGCTCTTTGGTCCCGCCGCATCCTCTCAACCTTTGCCCCCCGCAATTTATTCCTTGCCGGAGCCGGGCTCGGCCATTTTGCGGTGTTGCTCGGCGAGCACGCCTGATGGAGTCACGGTCGCAATGGCCGATTGTAGCTTATTCTTCCACCCGCTGACGACATCGCCATCGCCGCGCATCATCGCGTCGAAGCCGGTCTTGGCGACATCGGCCGGATCGTCCTTCTCCTGCGTCCCGACTTTGGTATCCAGCATGTCGGCGCGCTCGAAGAAATCGGTCTCGGTCGCGCCCGGCATCAGGCACGTGACCGTCACGCCCGTGTCCTTCAATTCGGCCCGCAGCGCGAATGAGAAAGAGTCGATGAACGCCTTCGTGCCGTTATAGACCGCTTGATACGTGCCCGGCATGAAGCCGGCGATCGAGCCGGTGATGAGAATCCGACCTTGCCCGCGCGCACGCATATCGCGCCCCACCTTCTGCAGCAGATAGATGGTGCCAGTGATGTTGGTATCGACGACGTGCCGCACCTCGTCAAAGTTCTGGTCGAGGAAGCCCTTGCCTAAGCCATGTCCGGCGTTGGCGAGCAGCGCATCGACCGTCCGCCCTTTGGCCGCGGCGTACAGCCGATCGACACCTTCGAGCGTGGCGAGGTCGGCCTCGACCGCCTCGACCTCGATGCCGAGCGCGCGGAACGTCTGCGCCGCCTTGTTGATTTCGGGCTCGTCGGCGGCGATTAACAAGTCGAAGTTATTCTCGGCGCAAATTCTGGCAAGTTCATAGCCGATGCCGGCCGAAGCGCCGGTGATGATCGCGAATGGACGTGTGTTGGCAGTCATAATTTCATGTCTCCTGTAAAGATTGATCGAAGCCGGTTGCATGTACCGGATGAGCGAACGGACGCACACCGGATGGTGTCGCGCCCGCACTGACCTCTCCGGCGATGGTCTGGCCGCTGGTGACGGCCAGAATCAGACGAGTCGTTTCTTGCGGAACGTCCCAGTGCGGGAAG
>JBOGOY010000735.1:0-2950 GCA_050748185.1 Pyrinomonadaceae bacterium | reverse complement strand
CGGCAATGTATTTGACCAGCGGCAGGTGCGACTCGATCACCCGATCACGATCGAACGAGGCCTGCGGCGGGGCCGGGTAATGTGGGGTGGCGTAACGGGTGCTAGTGGATGACATGTTTTTGCTCATGACGACAGCGGTCGGGCCGAAACCTCTGGCGGCGCGCGTTTAGTGCGCGCCATCGGGGGCGACGAGCGCGCCCCAGAACGATGGCGAATGATCGCCGGTCGGGGCGGCGAGGCGCTGAGCGTCGAGTTGTTTGGCGATCAGGCGGAAGGCTCGGCTCGCGGCGGTGTCGGGCGCATAGTTGACGACCGGTGTCTGCTGGCGGACGGCCTCGGCCAGTTCAGGATCGCGCGGCACGTTCCCGAGCAGCTTGACTTCGTGCCCGAGAAAGCGCGCGGCGGCGGTGCGGAGTTGGGAGAAAATCTGATCGGCGTCGCCGATGCCGACCGTGTGGTTGACGACGAGCCAGATCGGCTTTTGCGGCGAGTGCGCGTGAATGACTTTGATGGTGGCGTAGGCGTCTACGACCGATGTCGGGTCGGGGGTGGTGACGATGATCACTTCGGCGGCGGCGCGCAACACGCCGGTGACGTTGGCGGCGATGCCGGCGGCCGTGTCGATCAGCATAAAATCCGAGTCGTCTTCCATCGCGCGCAATTCGTGGATGAGGCGCGTGTGCTCGGAGAGCGTCAGATTGGCGAGTTCCTCGACGCCGCTGCCGCCGGGGATCAATCGCACGCCGCCCTCGACTTCGATGATCACGTCGCGGAGCGAACGCTCGCCGGTGAGGACGTGGCCGAGGTGATAGGTCGGGTTGAGGCCGAGCAGCACGTCGGCGTTGGCGAGCGCGAGGTCGGCGTCGAGCAGAGAGACGCGGCGGCCGAGCGCGGCGAGTTCCAGCGCGACGTTGGCCGCGAGGTTCGATTTGCCGACGCCGCCTTTGCCGCTGGCGATGGCGACGGTGCGGTCTCTGGAACTGGTCCCCTGCTTGAGGCCGTCGAGGGGGAGGGCCGCTCCGCGTTGGTGGCCGTCGGCGTTAAGCGTCTGGACGGCGGTCATCAGGCGGAGCGTGGCGGCTTGGTCTTTCATGTGGGTCGTTGGGTGAATAATCTTTAGGCGGCGGCGGACGCGGCTAAGGGGGCGACGGTGGTGGAGCGCAGGATGCGCGCGGCGAACGCTTCGGCCGTGGCGCGCTCGAAGTCTTCGGGCACGCGCTGGCCGGCGCAAAGGTAGAGCAGCGGCATCTGCGCGGACGCGGCGAGGTTGGCGAGCGAGCCGGGTCTGGTCGTTTCATCGATCTTCGTCAGGGCGAGGCGGTTGACGCCGTACAGCGCGAACTTGCTGACCGCTGCCAGCGCGTCCGACGCATGCGTGGTCGCGGGCAAAGTCAGACACTTGATCAACTCTTCATTGACGCGCAGGTAATCGGCCAGATCCATCTGGTCGGCGAGGTCGTGCGGGCTGCGGCCGGCGGTGTCGATGAGGACGAGCGCGTCCGCCGGGAGCCGGCGGGTCAGGGCTTCCAACTCGATGGTCGAGCGGACGACGTGGCAGCCAGCGCCGATGATCTCGGCGTAGGTCCGAAGTTGTTCGACTGCTCCGATGCGGAAGGTGTCAAGGGTGACGAGTTCGACGCGACGGTGTTCGCGCAGGGCGGCGCGGGCCGCGAGCTTGGCGATGGTCGTGGTCTTCCCGACGCCGGTCGGCCCGACGAAGACGACGGCCGAGGCCGTCTGCGTCTCGGAATTTTCAAAGCGGACGGTTTCGCGCAAGAGGTTGGCGAGGCCTTCGAGCTTGATCTGGGCGAGCGAGCGGAACTCAGGAGCGGGGCCGCCTTGCGGGACGGTCGAGAGGATGGCGCGGCGCGCGAAATCTGGAGACAATCCGCTTGCGTTCAGTTCGAGGTAGGCTTCGTAGTATGGCGAATCGTAGAGCGCCGAGTCGGCCCCGAGATTGACTTCGGGCTGCGCCTCCGGCTTCGCGCCGGCAAAAGTCAACGGACGGTTGTAGAGCGAACTGAGCGACAGTTTCATCTCGCGCACTTCGGCGCGCAGGCGTTCGAGTTCGCTCGGTTGGTGGACCTCCGGCTGAGCAGGGGAGGCAGGTTCGGCGGCGGCGGGCAGTGTGGTGGTAGCGGCGGCGCGGGGGAGTGCCGGAGGAGGCGCGGCAGGGGCTATTCCGGTCGCTGAAGTCGTGTTATTCGGGCGCGGCGGGTGAACGATGCGCGGCGCGGTTTCGGCCAGTTCGATCCCTTGCGGGGCGTTGGACGCGGGACGCTGACGGTTCACGCCAGCTTCCAACGATTTGGGATTCGGCTCGAAGGCGTCGTGACCGTTGTTCTGGTACGCCTCGCGCGCGGCAAACGCCGAAGCGAACAGCGTGGTGGCCGGGCGTTCCGTGGCGGCTTCCGGCGGTGGCTGACGCATAGTGACGGCCGGCGAATCTTCCGTCAGATTCAGGATGGTGCTGCTGCGGTGCGGCGTGTGGCGCTTACCTTTGTCAGCAGGCGCGCTGCCGGCGTCGACGCTGATTTCCACCACTTCGCGCGCGCCCACGCCGAGAAACCCGCCGGCCTTGACGCGGCGCGTGTCGAGCACCAAAGCGTCGTCGCCCATTTCCAGTTTGACTTGTTCCAAAGCCTCGCGCATCGAGGCGGCCCGGTATTTTTTAATTTTCATGAATCAATGTTTCAGGTTTCGAGTTTCAGGTTTCAAGTTTTCGGCGTGTTCGAGATTGAAGAAGTTCAACCTCGGACCTGAGACCTCAAACCTGAAACCTGAAACCTGAAACCGACTTAGGAGCTAACCGATGTTGCCCAGCGAAACCAGCCTCACGTTCGGCGCAATCTCGCCGTGCGATATCACCGCGAGGTCTGGCAAGAAGCGTTCCGTAAGTTTTCGCAGGTGCGGGCGCAGGGCGGCAGAGCAGAGCAGCACGGGCCGCGAG
>JBOGOY010000734.1:0-2952 GCA_050748185.1 Pyrinomonadaceae bacterium | reverse complement strand
CTTCAGGTCTTCAAGAGCGAATACCTCGGTGGCGGCCAAGTGGCGATTCCGGGCGTCACGACCGACGCCACACATGCCGCTCTCATCGCGCACGCCGAAGCCTATCACCGGCTGGCGCTGCTCGATCCGCCGCTCGCCAGCGACAAACAAGACGTGCTCGACATCCGCGCCCTGTACGGTACTTGGCACGGCGCGCTCTACTGGCCGTGGGTGCTGATGCTCGACTTCGAGGGGGCGGGGCTCAGGAAGTTCTACCCACCGAGTTGTTTCGCCGCGGGAGCTTGCGCCGTGGCGGATCGCACCGTGGGCACGCACAAAGCTCCCGCCGGTGTGACAGGCCGCATCCCCGGAGCACTCGACGTGGAGCGGCTGAGCAACGGCCAGAGCCAGACGGACGAGAACACCCGCGAGGTGCTGAACGGGAAGGACATCAACGTCATCACGCCGCTGCCCGAACAGGGCGTCCGCATTTACGGCGCGCGGGTGCTGACGGCCGACCGCCGTGTGACGTTCGTCCACCAAATTCGTTTACTCAATCTCTTCTACTACTCCTTCAAGATCGCCTACGCCTATGCGGTCTTCTCCGTCATCGACTCGAAGCTCTTCCGCGAGTTGCGTTCGATCGGCGAAGGGTTCCTGCGTAACTTCTGGCGGGCGGGTGCCCTCTTCGGCGAGGAGGAGGAGGACGCTTTCCTCGTAGTCTGTGACGAGAGCAACAATCCCTCGGAGGAGATCGACGCCGGGCGCGTGCATGTGCAGGTCGGCGTCAAGATTTCTTCGACCGCCGAGACCATCATCATCAACATCGACAACGTTCCGCTCGCACAGGAGTTGAGCGTCCTGCAACAGTAAGGAGAGAGACAGATGCCTTCGTCGGAGAATCGCTATCTGCTTGAAATCGACGGCGTGACGGCTATCACCGCCACGGACGTGACCATGCCGGGCAAGAAGCATACGCCGTTTAAGCACCAGCCGGGCAACCTGCCGCGGCCCGAGTTGGGCCGCGGCAATTACGAGATCGAAGAGATGACTTTCATGCACGCCCACGGCGTCGGAAGCGCGGGCGAAGAGATCGTCGCTTGGATGGACGCTTACCTGTCTGGCCTGCTCGTCGAGAAGCGCAGTGCGCGCTTCATCGTACTGGATGAGGCGGGGCGCATACCTGTCGCGGTGTACGAGATGATCGACTGCGTGCCCACGATGTTCAAGGCCGAAAAGCACACCGGCAGCGGAACGAACATCTCGCAGTTCTCCTTCAGTCTCCAACCGACCGACATGTACATGGTGTGAGGTGACTTATTCCGTCGGCTTGACTGCGCCGCCTAAGTGGACGGCGCTTTCCGCTTTGGCAACTAAATTATGGAAAAGACAATTGAGTTAATCGACGGTTACACCGATCCGAAAAAGGTTTCGCACCGCGAAGTTGTCATCAGCAAGCACCTTCGCGGTGCGGACCTTTTCGCCATCGACTCCGATCCTCAGAACACCGGCCCGACCGTCCGCGAGTGCCTGATCCTGCGCGCGGCCATCACGAAGTTCGGGGGGCTGAAGATGCCGGTCGCCGTCTCGGTGCTCCTTGCCCTCGATAGCATCGACCGCGACGACTTACTCGACGCTTACAATCAGTTGCAGGAAGAGGAGCGCGGCGGCCGTGCGGCAAAGATACTGTCGGACAGCAAGATTCAACTCGCGCTCGGCTACGAGCACGAGGGCGTGAGATACGACGTGGTCGAGTTCGGCAGCCGAATCACCGGGCAGGATTTCGTCGAGGCGGACGCGCTGGAGCTTGATGCGAGCCGGCGCGCTTTCTTTCTCGTCGGCCGACAGGTGTCGACGGTGTCTCAGTCAGACGGCGGGCTGTCAACCACCGGCCAACTGAGTTTAGAGGCGTGCGGCAAGCTCTGCATCCACGACCTCTACGCCTTGCGCGGTGCCGCTGAGATATGGAGGCAGTCCTTTCGTCTCGGGCGAGCAAAAATTCAAGACAAACATGGCGCGGACGGTTCTCATGTTGGCGCGGGCCACGGGATGGAGCGAGAGGCAGATTCTGCAACTGCCGGTTGAGCGATTCAATTCCTACATTGACGCCTTCGATGAACTGTTTTCGGTGAAATGATGAGCTCGAGCGCTTCCTACGAACTAGCGATCTTATTAAGCCTACGGGACGCAGCGTCCGGCAGGCTTGATCGCTTTGGGGATAAGCTGCGCGCAACTGGCAAAGAAGGTCGAGCCGCGGCGCAGCAAATTGAGGATCTCCGCCAGTCGATCGGGCGCGACCTGACCCTCGGCGGCGTCGGCGTGGCATCGCTCGCCATGCTCAGGAACGGAGTGCGTGAGGCTGGCAACTTCGAGTCGGCCATCACGGACCTGCGCGTCTCAGTGACGGAGTTGAACCGGGACGGCTCGGTGAGCCTCGGCCAGCTAAGCGACCAGATGAATCGCTTCGAGCAACTCGGCGTGCGGCTCGGTAACAGCTTACCCGGCAACACGCAGGACTTCCTCGAAATGTTTGCCACCCTCAAGCAGGGTGGTTTAGAAACGGAATCAATTCTGCGTGGCGCCGGAGAAGCAGTCGCATTTCTCGCCGTCGCCTCGAAGCAGTTGCCGAGAGATTTAGCGGTTCCTTTCGCCGAGTTCGGGCAGCAGTTCAACTTAAAAGG
Organism: Pyrinomonadaceae bacterium; assembly: GCA_050748185.1. GTDB lineage: Bacteria > Acidobacteriota > Blastocatellia > Pyrinomonadales > Pyrinomonadaceae > JACCRA01. Next base: position 292 of record JBOGOY010000734.1, on the reverse strand, counting down.
TCAGGACTACGTCCGCTTGGCCGACCTGTTCGCGCGCGCCCGACCGGCCACCGGCGCGACGCCTGAGCAGATGGTCGAGGCGTCAAAATACTTCCAATTACGAGCGGGCACGTCGCTCGGCATGACCGGGATCGAAGGGGCCGAGGCGACGACGCGCCTGCTCGCCATGCTCGGCCGCAAAGGTCTTAAGGGCAGCGAGGCCGGCACCGGGCTTTCCGCCGTCTTCAGCCGCATGACATTCTCGACAGACGAACAGCAGAAGGTGCTGAAGGAGTTGGGTAAGCAAGGAATC
>JBOGOY010000733.1:0-2953 GCA_050748185.1 Pyrinomonadaceae bacterium | reverse complement strand
ATGTTCGAGCGGTCGATGCCGCCGTCGATCTCAATGCGCGTCGGCAGACCCCGCTCGTCGATCATGCGGCGCAGGCGACGCACTTTGTCGAGCGAGGTCGGGATAAACTGCTGTCCGCCAAAGCCGGGGTTAACGGACATGATCAAGACGTAATCGGCGAAAGGCAGCGCCTCTTCCAGTGTCATGAGTGGCGTCGCCGGGTTGATGGCGATGCCGGCTTTCGCTCCCTTGCGGCGGATCGCGTTGAGGGTGCGGTTCAGGTGGGCGTCGATTTCGACGTGGACGGAAACCATGCTGGCTCCGGCCTCCACAAACTGTTCCGCGTAGCGGCCCGGCTCGGAAATCATTAGATGCGTGTCGAGCGGCAGTTGGGTTGCGCGCTTCAGAGATTTAACGACCGGCAGCCCGATCGTCAGGTTCGGCACGAAATGGCCGTCCATCACGTCGCAGTGGATGACGGTCGCGCCGCCCGCCTCCGCGGCCCTGATGTCTTCGCCGAGGCGCATAAAATCCGCGGACAGTATTGAAGGGGCAATCTCTACAGGCATAAGCTTCTCCGTGACAGGCATGAAGTAGCATTCCGGCGCGAGGGGCAATCAGAAGAGATGCGGGGCGTTAGGATTTGAACCCGCAATTCCTTCAGTCGTTGTTGCGATTGCGCGGGGGCGACTGATTCGCCGCCCCCGCGCGGCGGTTCGCGTTGCTGTTGGCGGCCGGCGGGCGGCTGTTAGCATTCCGGTTGGCTCCGTTCACGTTTGGCGGCCGGCCACCGGCGTTCGCGTTACGGTTGCGCGCATTATTGGCGTTAGCAGCGGCGGGCAGGCGGTTCTCGTTGGCCTCGCGGTTGCTGTTTCGGCCGGGGCGCGCCACGTCAGCGTTTCGATTACCCTGATTCTGGTTGTCGCCTGCGTTCGCGTTCGCCGCGTTGGCGTTTCTGCCGCCGGCCGCGTCGTTGGTGTTCCCGACGTTGCTGTTCGGCAGCGCGTTCGCGTTGAGGTTCGAGTTGGCCGCGACGTTAGCATTCTGATTCGCGGTGTTGGCGTTCTTGTTGGTGTTTTTGTTCGCGTTACGATTCCGGTTCGCGCGATTGTCGTTCGTATTCTTATTGGCGTTCGAGTTCGCGACCGCGGCGTTCTCGTTCTTGCCGGCGGAGTTGTCGTTCTTTCCAGCGTTCGAGTTCGAGAGGCCGACGGAGGTTTCGCCCTCTTTGGCCTCGCGGCGGCTGACGACGACGGCGATGGTCTGGCCGGCCTTGACCACATCGCCGGCGCGCGGCGTCTGATCGAGCACCGTGTCGGGATCGACCGAGTTGCTGTAGCGGGTCGCGCGCTTACGGACGTTCAACTCTGAATCGCCGAAAATGTTCTCGGCCTCGACGTAGCGTTTGCCGATCACGTCGGGCACTTTCACTTCGGGGCTGCGGAGCGAGAGGTACACCGTCCCGGTCAGGCCGATGACGAAGGCGACCGCGATCGCGAGGAGGATGCCCAGCTTACCTAATGCTGAGGGTAGCGTCCGCTCTTTCCCGTCCACAGTCTTTTCCAAATGCCTCTCACAGAAAACGCGCCCGGCCGAGAGGCGCACGATTTAAGGGCGTGAGTCTAACACCCGCCCGCGCCCGATGGCAAAACGCCGTTTGGCGGAGTGAGCAGGCTCCGCGCCGCTCAACCGACACGAAATTCACCTCAATCCGTGCGTCTTAAAGCGGCGATAAAGAAGCCGTCCGCGCCGTCTCGGTGCGGCCAAGTGCGCGCCGCCGTGCCGTCGTTAATCAGCAGGCCATCGGGCGCGTCCGGCGGTTCGGGTTTGAAGTCTGAATTCTCAGCGAGGAGAGCGGCGATGACGGCCTCGTTCTCCTCCCGCTCGACCGAACAGGTCGAATAGACGAGCCGGCCGCCGCGCCGGACGAGCGGAGCGGCGAGCGCGAGGATGCGTCGCTGGCGACGTGAGAGGTCGGCCACGTCTGCCGGCCGCAACCGCCAGCGAATCTCCGGGTTGTGCCGCAGCGTCCCTGTGCCGGTACAGGGCGCATCAACGAGGACGCGATCGAAAGACTCCCCGGCGAACGGCAACGCCGCCTCGGCGTCGTAAGCGATCATCCGAATGTTCCCCAACTCCTGCCTCGCCCCCGACTCCTGTACGACGCGCAGACGGTGGCCGTAAAAATCTCCGGCGACCACCAACGCACTCTCGGCGGCCAGTTCCGCGACGTGCGTCGCCTTACTGCCCGGCGCGGCGCACACATCCAGCACGCGCTCGCCCGCCGCCACGCCGAGCACATGGCCGACGAGTTGCGACGCTTCGTCCTGCGTGTAAATAAGCCCTTCGTCGGACAGCGCGCGCAGGGCCGCCCCGCCCGTTCCAGAGACGACGCGCCACGCATCAAGCGCGATGGTTGAGGGAACCAATTCGACGCCCGCCGCAAGCAGCCGTGCGAGCGCCTCCGAGCTTCCCGCTTTCCGACTGTTGACGCGAAATGCGACCGGCGGCGGCTGGTTGTTGGCCCGCGCGAAAGCTACGGTCTCCGTCATCCCCAACTGTTCCGTCCAACGTTCGATGAGCCAGCGCGGGTGCGAAGTCTCGATCGAGACGCGCTCCATTTCGTCGCCCGCCAGCGTGGCCGGGTCGAAATCCGGCTCGCGCGTGGCCCGGCGCAGAATAGCGTTGACGAATTTCGACGCGCCCGCGCCGAGCCGCGCCCCGTGCGCGAGGTTGACCGATTCGTTGACCGCCGCCGACGCGGGGATGCGCGACAGGAAACGCAGTTGGTAGAGCCCGAGCCGCAGGGCACGGCGCACGGGCGGATCCACCTGCGCGGCGTTTCTTCCGGAACAATGCTCGATCAATTTGTCGAGCCAGAGTTGGCGGCGCAGCGTGCCGAGCGTCAGTTCGTAGCAGAGTGCGCGATCGTCCGGCCGCAAATCCGCGGTCGCGTGCGCGAGCAACACCGCGG
>JBOGOY010000732.1:0-2955 GCA_050748185.1 Pyrinomonadaceae bacterium | reverse complement strand
CTTTTTCACTTCGACTCGTTGTTAGTTACCGATCGTTTCGACCTGACCCTTGCCGAGTGCAGTCAAGGCGGCAACTATTTGTGGGACGAGTGGGATTAAATTGGCCAATCGGTTGGAAGGCACCCGCCGGACAAGAATGGCGATGCCGCATTGAATCAGGTTCTGCTGGAAAGACAGACTCCGGTCAACGGTAATCAAGACCTCGAACTCGGATTCCGCGAGCGTCAGCAGCCGGCCGTTTTTAATTCCCGCCCAACCCATTTGCGGCACAGTTTTCACCTCGTGCCCGCTCAACTCTCGCGCCAGCCGCCGGTCAACACACTCGTCGAGGAGGAGCCTCACGTCAGGCCACCATTTTGACGATTTGCGCTTCGGCCGCTTCGAGAAAAGCGATCACCTGCTCTCGGCTCACGGTCGGGAATCCTTCGAGAAAATCGTCGATCGCCTCCCCACCCTTGAGGTAATCGAGCAAGGTCTGAACCGGGACTCTGGTGCCGGCGAAAACCGGAATCCCGCCCATCACTTCGGACGACGCGGTGATGATTGGCTTGTTCATACGTCTATCGTAGTCACTGACGCGCGCTCGATCAAGGTGATGACTCAACAACGGATCGAGGGCGCTGACGATGCGTGTCTTCATCAGCGCCCTCAAACTACTTACCTGTAGGCTTTGCGCCTTAATCGGCCCCGATGGCCTCACGCGCCTCCGCCGGGCGGTAGGGCGGCAGGACGTGACGCGCCGGCTTCTCGTGCTTTAATCCGAGCGCCCAGTCGGCCGGCATCAGCGTGTGGATGTCGCGCGTGCCTTCGTAAATATAGTAAGCCTAAATGAAAGGTGGAGAGTAAAACGCGCGCTTCAGCCGGGAGCGCGGGCATCCCGGCCCGCATGAGCGCGCCAGCGCGAAAACTTTCGTGCCGCTACTACAACTCATTGAGGAAAACTATAGATGCCGCGCACACCCAGAAGTGGATTCAAGTCCGCCACCGCCTGCGGAAGCGGGCAGTCGCTGGGGTGCGTGAGGGACCGCCCGCTCCCGCAGGCGGTGGCGGACCTTCCCCGTGCCACCCAATCGGTATCTTGGTGTGTTCTGCCTATAGAATCCTCGCCGCTTTTGTCGCTGCCGGTTATTTTGTGTCCGTGCCTTTCGGATCGGGCCATAAGTATGATTTCGTCGTTGACGACTCGACTTGCTTGTTCCGTGTGCAATGTAAGACGGGTCGGGTTAAAAATGGTGTCCTACTCTTTAATGCTGATAGTCAATCCGGCAACGGATCAGTTAAGATGAGTTACCGCGGACTAGCAGACTTGTTTGCCGTTCTCAATCCTGCTGATGGTAATGTTTACTTGATGCCAGTCAATGAAGTGGGGGTGACAGAGGTTTCACTACGGCTCACCCCGACCTTGAACAAGCAGGCGCAGGGAGTGCGGTGGATAGAGTTTTACCTTCTTAAGCCGTTGGTTTTGAGCGGGAGTGGCGCAATGGTAGCGCATTAGCTTCCCAAGCTAAGGGTTGCGGGTTCGAGTCCCGTCTCCCGCTTCAGTCTTTCAAGTTTTGCAAAGGAGCGGCCTTTCGCCGCTCTTTTCCTTTTTCCGTTGTCTCATCCAAGCGCGTTGTCAGAAACCCGAAGTGGACGCACCCCGAGATAACTCACTGCCAATTTCGGCGCGCCGATTATGGCGAGTGTGCCGCCCGGATGTCGCTGCGATGCTTTTCAACGCACTCTTCTTCACTGGTTTCTTCGGTTGGGTCTTATTCAGCGACCGTTTCTTGATTGGCGGCGACGCCTTCGTTTATTCCTACCCGTTGCGGACGGTCGCGTGGCAGATGATACGCGAGGGCCATCTCCCGCTGTGGACGCCGCTGTTGTTCTCCGGCTACCCGGTGCTTTCGATGGCGCAGGTTGCCGTCGGGTATCCGCTCACATGGGTGTATCTGATTTTACCCGGATACTACGCGGAGCAGATTTTTGTGCTCGCTCCCTTCCTGCTCCTCCCCGCTTTCACCTACGCTTACGCGCGGACGATCAGTCTGAGTCGCACCGCGTCTCTGCTGGCCGGACTCACGTGCGGGTATGGCGGCATGATGACCAGCGCGAGCGGCGCGATTGGCTATTTGCCGAACGCCTTCATGTGGCTGCCTCTCGTGCTGATTCCGATCGAGCGGGCGCGGACGAAGTCCTTTGCCGGATGCTTATGCTGGGCGACACTCGCTGACGCGATGTCTGTGTTGGTGGGATATGGGTTCGGTCTGCTGCTCGTCGGCACGATTTCCGTCGGGTATGGAGCGTTCGTCTCTGCGATAACTTCAGACTTGAAGCAGCGACGCATCAATTGGAGGCCGCTAGGTGTCGCCGTCGGCGGTCTCGCCCTGTCTCTCGGCCTTGCCGCATTTCAAATCCTCGAAACCATGCGCGCCGTGCGCCGCAGCGTGCGTAGTAGTCTGGATTATGAGACTTTCAGTGAAGGCTCATTCTCGCCCCTTGAGGCGTTCAATTCATTCCTCGCACCCCTTGATCATTATTGGGATGTTTCGACCTACGTCGCGCCGCTGGCGTTCGCGTTAGCGGTGTTGGCGTGTGTTCGCGCGGCGCGCGATCCGCGGCGTGATCCTCGTATCCTATTTTGGCTCGTGCTTGCGGTGGTGGCGTCGGTGTTGATGCTGGGCGCGAATACGCCGCTTTATCGGCTGGTTTACCGCATCCCCCTCTTCAACCTTTTCCGGGTGCCCGCCCGCCATTGCTTTGAATGGATGTTTGCGATCAGCATCCTCTCGGCTTACGGTTGGGACGCGCTTGGAGTTGCTGCTTCCCGCGTGTGGGGGGCACGCCAGAAAGTGCAATGGCAAAATATAGTTATAATTTTTGGTAGTGGCTCACATGAGGGTGAGAGCAAGACTACAATTATAACGATGAATGAATAGTCGTAAACATGCCTCATGCATCTTCTCTGATTTC
>JBOGOY010000731.1:2323-2956 GCA_050748185.1 Pyrinomonadaceae bacterium | reverse complement strand
CCACGAAACCACACGAAGCGACACGAAGCCATACACACGAAATTCGTGGTCTTTGTTTCGTGTTGTTTTGTGTGAGTTCGTGGATCAGGTTTTTCCCGCTCTCCCAATCCCACAAGTTTCGATTTAAAAGGCAGGAGGCCGGTCGCAGTCGCGCCGAGTCGCCGAAGCCGCATTGCTCCACTTGAAAGGGCGCGGCGGCGGAAGCGAATCAGGCGAGCGAAACTGAGGGCGCTCCTGCCTTTTCGCGTCCGGGCTATTCTCACGTCACCCGCCGTTGTCTCACGGCTCTTGTCCACGCGCGTTCCGCTCGTCGCGACCGCGTTTCGGCGGGTTGCCCGCCGCCTGATAGCCGGGGCGGCCCTGTCGGACGTAAAGCCCCGGCGGAGCCTCGACGCGGAGAGTGTGAAAACGCCCGTCGCGGCGCTTCTCTTCGGGCGGGTAGAAGGCGAGCACGTAAGACGGTACTACCTCTTCGGCGAGCGACTTGAAGAGCGGCTCGAAATCGGCGGCGTCGGCGTAGAAATTTTTGCCGCCGGTCTTTTCGACCAGCCCGCTCACGTCGAGCGGCGTCGGCAACGGCTCTCTGGCCCGTGCCGCGAGCAGCGGCGAAATCGAGGGGAGCGTCAGCGTATA